>NZ_JBSFPS010000137.1:0-25653 GCF_053588315.1 Streptosporangium sp. NPDC003464
TCTTCACGTTGGATGATGACCACCACCATCCATGCCGAGATCGGGACACGGAGGCGGCAGGTGGTGAGGGCCCGCGGAGGCGGCGGGCGGAGACGCGGGCGGTGACGGCCCGCGGAGCGTCAGCCAGGTCGGATCACCACTGGACGCGACAAGGGTGGATATCGCTACTCTTACCAGAAGTTTTGTCTGTGGCGACCATTCTGGAGAAGCCCATGCCTCTTGCCGGAGCCTCGGAACAGGCGGATGTCGCGCTTGCCCGTCGTCAATCGCTGGCCGACCTGCTCCGCCGGTCCGCCCGGCGCCACCCCGACCGGCTCGCCGTGTCGGACGGCGTGAGCAGCCGGACCTACGCCCAGCTCGACGAGGACGCCGGCCGGATCGCCAACGCGCTTGTCGAAAGGGGGGTGGGCGCCGGCGACCGGGTGGCGGTGCTGTCGCGCAACAGCGTCGAGTACGTCCAGACGATCTTCGCCGTCGCCCGGGCGGGTGCCGTACTGGTGCCGATCAACTTCATGCTCCGGGGTGAGGAGGTCGGATACGTCGTCCGTCATTCCTCGGCTGTCGCCCTGCTCGTGCAGGACGCGCTCCTGCCGGTCGCCGGAGCGGCGATCGAGGGGACGGAGGGTCCGCGGACCCGGATCGTGTACGGCGCGGCGGCGGAGGGGTGGGAGCCGTTCTCGGCGCTGCTGGAGCACGCCGACTCCCGCGAGCCCGCGGTGCCCATCGCGCCGGACGCGCCGGCCCAGATCCTCTACACCTCGGGCACCGAGTCACGCCCCAAGGGCGCGGTCCTGTCCCACGCCGCGTTGATCGCCCAGTACGGCAGCTGCATCATCGACGGCGGCATGGACCGCGATGACGTGGAGCTGCACTCGATGCCGCTGTTCCACTGCGCGCAGCAGCACTGCTTCCTGGTGCCCGACATACAGCTCGGAGCCTCCAGCGTCATCCTGCCCGGCCCCGACCCGGCCGCGGTGCTCGCCGCCATCGAAAGCCACCGGGTGACCAAGTTCTTCGCGCCGCCGACGGTGTGGATCGGCCTGCTGCGCCATCCGGACTTCGACAAGCGCGACCTCTCCTCCCTGCGCAAGGGCTACTACGGAGCGGCGATCATGCCCGTGGAGGTGCTCCGGGAGATCGGCGAGCGGCTGCCCGGCGTGCGCCTGTGGAACTTCTACGGCCAGACGGAGATGGCGCCCGTCGCCGTCATGCTCCAGCCCGAGGACCAGATCCGCAAGGCCGGATCCGCCGGTCAGGCCGCCCTGAACGTGGAGACCCGCGTCGTGGACGCGGAGGGCCGGGACGTGCCCGCCGGTGAGATCGGGGAGATCGTCCATCGGAGCCCGCACGCCATCCTCGAATACCTCGACGACCCCGGCAAGACCGCCGAAGCGTTCCGCGGCGGCTGGTTCCACTCCGGCGACCTGGGGACGATGGACGAGGAGGGTTACCTCACGGTCGTCGACCGGATCAAGGACATGATCAAGACCGGTGGGGAGAACGTCGCCAGCCGCGAGGTCGAGGAGACGCTCTACCTGCACCCCGCCGTCGCCGAGGTGGCGGTCGTCGGAGTCAGCCATCCGAGCTGGATCGAGGCGGTCGTCGCGATCGTGGTGACCAGGGCCGGTGCGGCCCTCACCGAGGAGGAGTTGCGGGCGCACGCCCGTGAACGGCTGGCGCCGTTCAAGGTTCCCAAGGCGTTCGCGTTCGTCGACGCGCTCCCGAAGAACCCCAGCGGCAAGATCCTCAAGCGCGAGCTCCGGGAGCTGCACGGCGGGCTCGCGGACCGGATCGCCGACGCGGGCGCCGGACGCTGAGCGGCCGTCGCTTGAGCTTCCGGAGCCTTCTCGGGGATCACGCCACGGCGTGGGAGGAGACCATGGCGGAGCGGGCGGACCGACGTCGGCCGAGCCGTGGCGGAGCGGGCGGACCGACGTCGGCCGAGCCGTGGCGGCCTGCCGCCGCGCCGGTCACGTGCTGACGCCCGCCCCTGTCCGGCGGACGGTCCGCCACGCGGCGGACTCACGCGGCCCTCCACGGGATGCGGGCCCTGAGCCGGTATCCGCCGCCGGTTCCGCGGGTGGCGTCCAGGGTTCCGCCGTAGAGGGCGAGCCGCTCGCGCAGGCCGATCAGCCCGCGGCCGTCGCCGCTCCGTGACCGGGCGGTCTGCGTGCCTCCGGTGTCGGTGACCTCGATCTCCAGGAAGTCGCCGTCGTGGCCGATCGCGACGGACGCCGCCGCGCCGGCGGCGTGCTTCATCGTGTTGGTCAGGGCCTCCTGCACGACGCGGTAGACCGCCAGGTCGACCCCGGGAGGAAGGGGGCCGCGCGGCGGCGAGACCTTGACGTCCACAGCCACCCCGGCGGCGCGGACCCGCTCGATGAGGCCGTCGAGCTGGTCGAGACCGGGCTGCGGTTCGAGTCCGTCACCCGAGCCGTCGGAGCGCCCGCTCTCCGGGCCGGCGAGCAGGCCCATGACGTTGCGCAGTTCGGCCATGGCCGCCCGGCCGCTGGCCTCGATCGCGATCAGGGCCTCCTTGGACTGCTCCGGCCGCATGTCCATCACCTTGCGCGCGGCACCGGCCTGGATCACCATCACGCTGACGTTGTGGGTCACCACGTCGTGGAGTTCGCTCGCGATCCGGGAACGCTCGGCCTGGACCGCCTTGCGCATGGCGTCCTCCTGGGCCTGCTGCAGTTCGGCGAGCCGGCTCCGGCTGTGCCGCCAGAACCGGACAAAGCTCGCTAAAGCTCCGGCGCTGAGCAGGATCACGTAGGGCCCCAGCCAACTGGGGAGGCTGGGGACGATGTCTCGGCCCACCGCACCGGCCAGCACGGCGGCGAGCAGGATGCCCGCCACCGCGGGCACCCGGTTGCGGCTGTGGGCGATGGCGCTGTAGGCGGCGATCGCACAGGTCAACACGGTGATCCACGTCTCGCCCCCGTTCGTGGCCAGCGTCGCGGACAGCACCACCCAGAAGGTGGTGAGGGGATAGCGGCGCCGGGCCGCCAGCGGTGACGCGGTGAGCACCACCAGGAGCAGAGGCGGGCCGTACCCGTCGGGGCCGGCCTCCGCGGGCGGAGCGGGCCGGACCGGCTCGGGCGACCGCGTGCCGGCGCTCGCGCCCGGGGGCGGCAGGGCCGGCAAGGGCGGCGGCAGGGGAAGTGCGGGAGGTGAGGCCCGGAGGCCGGACGGGAGCTGCAGCAGCTCGAACACCGGGTGCGGCCCCTCGCCGACGTGACGGTCAGGGCTCTGGAAGCCCGTCGCCGCGAAAACCGCGGCGACGGTCAGGACGGCCGCGAGCAGCGCGTCGGCGACGAGTGCTCCGCGGGACGGCCGGGCGGTCCGCGCCTCCGGTCGCAGCATGCCGAGCGTGTACCGCCGCCGGAGCCGTCGTTCATCTGCTGTCACCGGCAACATTGTCGCGTCCGCGTGATCGGCCGCGCATCGTCCTGAGTGACCGGGGCGGTGCCCGTCGGGAGTACATCGCAGGGATGACATCGGGGCGGGTCGTTCCCGGGAAGTATCCGATGTCGGCGCGGCGGCCGATGCGCGTGAAGATCGGCTGCGCCTAGCTTCGTTCCCGCCACCAGGCCGCCGCGGGGCTCCCCCGTCGAGGCGGCCCTCCCGACCGGAAGAACGGATATCCCATGCGTCGTGTGACAGAGCCGGAAGGCGCGGCCAGGCGGTACGACGGAGGCGTGCCGACGCTCCCCGCCGGAGATAGCGAGGCCGCCGCCGTGACGGGGCCCTCCGGCCGCGGAGAGCCGAGGCGGCGGAATCCGGTCCTGCGTGGCGGCGTGGTCGCCGTCGCCGGACTGCTCGCCTTCGCGGGGTCGGCGTCCCTCGCGCCCGCGCCCGCCTCCGCGGCGTCCGGATCCGCCTCCGTGCCCGCCTCCGCGGCGTCCGGATCCGCGCCCGCGCCCGCCTCCGCCGCCTCCTCGGCCGCGCCGAGCCGCACGCCGTTCCTGCCCGAGCCGACCGGCTCCCATCCGGTCGGCACCACGTCCCTGTACCTGAAGGACACCTCCCGCCCCGATCCCTGGGTCCCCACCGTGAAGGCCCGGGAGCTCATGGTCTCCCTGTGGTATCCGGCGGAGTCACCGGGCCGCCGGCGGGCGCGGTACATGACTCCGAAGGAGTCGGAGCTCCTTCTCAAGGAGGGCAAGATAACCGGTGTACCGCTTGAGGTGCTCAGCAGGACGCGCACCAACGCCTTCACCGACGTGAAACCGGCGGGGCGCAAGCGCGGTCTGCCCCTCGTGGTGCTCTCCCCCGGTTTCACCAAGCCCCGCAGCACGCTGACCGCGCTCGCCGAGGATCTGGCGAGCAGGGGCTACGTGGTGGCCGGGATCGATCACACCTACGAGAACGTGGCCACGACCTTCCCCGACGGACGGGTCACCACCTGCGTCCCCTGCGAGGGCGACCACGACCCGTCGCTCTTCACGAAGCTGTCGAAGGGCCGGGCGGCCGACGTCTCCTTCGTGATCGACCAACTGACCGGGCCGCGCCCCAGGTGGAAGGGCGCTTCGCTGATCGACCCGTCCCGGATCGCGATGGCGGGCCACTCCGCGGGCGGCGCGAGCACCATCGCCGCGATGGTCAAGGACTCCCGGCTCCGCGCCGGGATCGACATCGACGGCACCACGCCCACCGGGATCCTCGACAGCGGGCTGTCGAGGCCGTTCATGTTCCTGGGCAAGCCCGCCACCTACACCCCGGGAGCCGGCGGCCCGGCCGACACCTGGGAGCGCGACTGGAAGCTCCTGACCGGATGGAAGCGCTGGCTGCTGCTGACCGGCGCGGCGCACGAGTCCTTCACCGACGTCATGCCACTGGCTGACCAGCTCGGCATCGGCGGCGGCGCCGAGCTGTCCGGGGTCCGTTCCTTGGAGATCACCCGAAGGTACGTCCGCGCCTTCTTCGACCTGCACCTGCTGAAGCGGGCGCAGCCCCTGCTGGACAGGCCGTCGGCACGCTACCCCGAGGTCAAGCTCTGCGCTCCGGAGACGAAGACCTGCGAGTAGGGCAGGGTGTAGCTCTCCCGCAGCGACTTGTCGATCTGCCTTTCTCGTCGTGATCGCTGGATCGCGGGACCGGCTTTACTCGTGGGTGCCGGCATGTGAGGCACTGGTAGCTGTGTTGACGGCCCTCGTTCCTGCGGGCACTGGCGGGTGGTGGTCAGCCGCTGTAGGACCAGGCTCAGAGGCATACAGCGCTCGATCGCCGCTGGTGTCAACCGCGTGTCGGCGGCGTCTCGGTCGCCAACTGGGCGATTCCGTCTCGAACGTCAGTGCCACTACGTTCACCGCGTGTCATATCCCGGCGGCTCGCGACTCATCGAGTGCTTCGGAAGCTCTGGGCCCAGCGGCGAAGTTCGGTGGCGGCCTCGTCGCGGGTGAGGGAGCCACGTTCCAGGTGAACCTCCTGGAGATGCCGGATCGCCGCCCCCACCATTGGGGAGGGCGGAATGTCGAGCATCTGCATCACCGTTCTGCCGTCGAATGCGACGGGGACATCGTCACGCCTGGTGTACCTGTCACGTTCGGCGGCGGCGCGGGCATCGGCCTCTTCCTTGGCACGGCACGCGGCCTCCCACACGTCGTAGTCGGCGGCGTCCAGGGCATGTAGGCCCGCCCAGCGCCACCCCTCCATGTCGCGTTCCTGCCCAAAGCCGACCGTGTCGAAGAGGTCCGACGCACCCGCTCCGACCACTCCGAGGCGCGCGAGCACGGCGTTGATCGGCCGGTCCTCGTGTGGCAGTCCGGCCCGGATCGATGCGTACTCGGGACCCCAGCTCTGACGGCCGTTCTCCCACAGGGCAGCGGCCTGGCTGCCGTTACCGCCCCAGAAGTCCGCTTCCACGTAAGCGATATGGCCGCCGCGTGACCAGTTCTTCAGTCTCTCGGCGAACCCTGGGGACATGAGCATGAACGGCCCGCTCTCCCGCCGCGTGTCGGTCAGCTCGTTGAAAATCTCGTCAGTCACCGGTAGCAGCCCCAGGCGTTGCCGGAGGGGCGCCACCACAGCCCGTGGCACATCGTCCGACAGGGAGCGGAGATGGTCAAAATCACCGACAACACCGTGGAGCACATAGGACATGCCCGCACCCTAGATCGGGCAGCGGCCCACAATCACCACATTTCATGGGCCGGACGTCGCGGTGTCGACCATCTCCAACGGGTGGGCAACTCGTATCGAGTCACTGCGTTTCAAGTCGATGACCTGATCGCTGTTCCCGGCCGGCAGACCCAGCGCCCCGGCGGCGACGCATTGTTCAGCGGCAGGGTCGTCGGCGGCGTGCAGGCAGCGTGCCCCGCGCCGGCAGTACTCCAGGACGTGGATCAGGTCGCAGACGATATTGATGGTCACGCTGCGGCGGACGGCCTCGGCGTGCAGCAGTCGAATCCGGTGCGGGTCGCCGTCAACCAGTACTACCCAGGTCCGGGCACGCACGCTGTCGCGGGAATCGGCCTGGTCGAACGCCGCCCTGATCACCTGGCCCGCCGGGGCGATGAGCGATCCGTAGATCCATTTCTCGCTCGCGCGGGATCCGGCTCACACCGGTCGTTCGCCGCTGCGCCCGCCGAGGCTGATCACATCGGGTGGGCGGCGTGGCGCAGGGACCGCATCGTGGACCACCGCCTCACACGCCTGCCCCCACAGCAGAAGGCGGCATCCCGAT
The DNA here is from genome assembly GCF_053588315.1 of Streptosporangium sp. NPDC003464. NCBI lineage: Bacteria > Bacillati > Actinomycetota > Actinomycetes > Streptosporangiales > Streptosporangiaceae > Streptosporangium > Streptosporangium sp. NPDC003464. Next base: position 6,689 of record NZ_JBSFPS010000137.1, read on the forward strand.
CGAACAGTCATGACTGGCTGACCATAAAAGCCCGGTTCAGACACTCACTGAGAACGAGCTACACCCAGTAGGGCATCGCCCGATGCGGCCCGTTCCTTCCCTGCCGCCCTTCAGCCGGCCGGAGAGGCGGGGTGCTCCATCCACCACTCGGTGAACTCGCGGCAGCGGCCCTCGGGGTCGAGGCGGATCACCCACAGGTTGCTGTAGGCGCGGTCCGGGTAGGCGGTGGTCCCCTGGATGATCGCCACCTCGTCGGTGACGGTCACCGGACGCCAGTCGAACGTGGTCTCGCCAGGCTCGTCCCTGGCCTCCAGCCAGCGCTCGACGATCTGCCCGCGGCCGCGCCAGGGCGGCTGGAACGGTGCGGTGCAGTACGTGGCGTCCTCGGTGAACAGGGCGCCGATGTGAGCCGGATCGTTGGAGTTCCATGCCTGGACGTAGCCGTCGATCCACGTGGCGACACGGCTGAGATCTGTCATGGAGCCGTTCTACTTCACCGGCCGGCGGGCCGGGGCCCGCGACCCGTCCGGTGGGAGGTGTTTGGGAACTCCTGGTCAACGGACTGCCCTCCGCCCACGCGGCGGCTCCGGGCCGGCGTGTCCGGAATCTGCAAGACGCCCCACCGGCCCCGTCGGGAAGATGGGTGACAGACGGGCGGGGATCGGATCACCACCGGCGGCGACCGTCCATGACGCCCGTCGGCGTCCGGCGACAGCCGGAGCCCGCGGGCCCGCACCTCCACGACCGGGACAGGATGAACACATGAACGGGCCAGGACACGAACGCATGAACATCGACCTCTCCGCGGCCGCCTCATTCATGGCCGGCCACGCGCGCGTCCTGGACCGCCGCCGCTTCCACCTGCTGATGGGCGACGGCGACCCCGCCCCGGCGCTGACCGCGCTGGACGGCTACCGCAACCCCGACGGCGGCTACGGCTGGGGGCTGGAGCCCGACCTGCGCTCCCCCGAGAGCCAGCCGGGGGCCGCGCTGCACGCCTTCGAGGTGTTCGAGGACATCGCCCCGGCCACCGCCCCGCAGGCCGCCGCCCTGTGCGACTGGCTGGAGTCGGTCTCCCTGCCCGACGGCGGCCTGCCGTTCGCGCTGCCCCTCACCACCGGCGCCGGCACCGCCCCCTGGTGGAGCAGCGCCGACCCCACGATCTCCTCGTTGCAGATCAGCGCCGTGACCGCGGCCGCCGCCCGCCGCGTCGCCGCCCACGATCCGGCCGTCGCCGCCCATCCCTGGCTCGACCGGGTCACCCGCTACTGCCTGGCCGCCATCGAGGCGATCGACCGGACGCCCCACGCGTACGTGCTGGCCTTCGCGGTGCGCTTCCTCGACAGCGTGCACGACGTCCACCCCGAGGCGGCCGGCCTGCTGAGCCGTCTCGGCGGGCACATCCCCGCCGACGGGCGGCTGCACGTCGAGGGCGGCACCGAGGAGGAGACGCTGCACCCGCTCGACTTCGCGCCGTTCCCCGGCCGCCCGGCGCGGGCGCTGTTCGCCCCGGAGGTGATCTCCGCCGACCTGGACCGCCTGGCGGGCCTGCAACAGGACGACGGTGGATGGACGGTCGACTACGCCGAGATCTCACCGGGCGGCGCCCTCGACTGGCGCGGCCACACCACCGTGCGCGCCATCGACATCCTGCGCCGCAACGCCAGAGGCTGACGGCCGCCGATACGGCCTCCCACCGTGCAACGCGTGACCGGCATGTCGATCGGCGCCGCTCAGGAGGGTCCCGGCGACCGCCGGCCCGTGGTCGACGTCACCGTCCGTCCCGGGAGCGGCCGGCGTCAGGCCGGCCGCTCCCGGCCTACGTCAGCCGGATCACCGCGTCCCACGGACGGTACGGCGACTCACCTGAGCGGCCGGGCGCCCTCCCGGTGGCCAAAGGCTGTCTCGTAACGCCGACGCCACCGTGCGGCCTTCGAGAAGGCTGAGTGCGGAGATCAGCGGTGGGCGGTGGCTCAGTATCTGTGGCCGGGCCAGTGCGGGTCCTCCCAGCGGGCGGGGCCGTCGAGGCCGAGCAGCCGTATCCGGTGGAGCAGTTCCGCGGGGGCGTTCCGAGTGCGGAGCCGGGCAGGGGCATGACGGATCAGCCAGGCCGTCAACTCGGTACGCGTCTCTTCCTGGTCCCCCCAGTTCCGCGCCTCCCAAGGGAGTTGATCTCCCAGCAGGTCGTACTCCCAGTGCGCCGCCGCTCCGACCAGGTGCTGGTCAGCCACGGTGTGTGTCTGCGTTTCCCAGGCGTGCAGCCATGGGCTGAGCGTGGCGGAGGCTTCGGCACACAGGGCGAGGACCTCGTGCGCGGGCACGGCGGGATCCGGATCGGTGAGAGTGTGGGCCCACCAGGCGTGCAGGAATTCCCGTACCGCCGCGGCCTGCCCGGCAGGCCACTGCTGCCAGTGACCGCGAGCGAGTGAATGTCCGACCTCCTCCATGCCGGAGAAAGCCTCGACGAGGCCGTGGACGAGGGCCCTGGAGAACTGCGGCAGAATGCGGCGCAGCACGGATGCATGGTCATCCCAGTCGACGGCCTCCCAGGTGCGACGGAGCAGGTCGGGGTCCAGCTCCACATCCGGCGCCTTCAGCTGCGCGAGCTCTTCCGCGCTGCCCCAGTGGCACTCGCAGTTGTGCTCGTCGGGACGGGCGGTCATGCCGCGGAAGGTGACGGCCACGCGGTTCAGCGCGGCGTCGAGACGGATCCGGGTGGGCGTCTGGTCGAAGCTCATCGTGGGCGTTCGCCTTCAAGGACTCCGGGAGCTCGCGCCAGCCGAAGATCGCTACTTTACCGGACCCGTGGGTGCGCATGAAGGCGTTCGGTCCTGGACCTCCATGGCGGGCGGTGCTCCCCTCAGCGAGCGCCCTGTCCATGCGGTCGCGGACGGGAACCAGGTGCCGTCGACGATGACGACCTCGCCTGCCTACGGGTGGCGGCGGGTGCGGTCACCGGGACCGGGCCGGACGCGGCCCGGTGAACACCTCGATGAGCTCACGACGCTCCACCGACAGCACCTGCACACCAGCTCCGACGCCAGTCCGCCCGCCGAGTTACGGGACAGCTCTTATGTGCGGTGAGAGCACCAGGACGGCACGGCCGGAGGCCAGCTCCGCCAGGCGCAGCAGGACTCCGTTGATCCGGCCCTGATCGCCGGTGGCCAGCGACAGCTCTCCTACGCTCCGGCAGCGGCCGTCGGTGCAGTCGTCCTCGACACTGACGCTCTCCCCCTCGATGTGGAGGTCGCCCGAGGAGCCTCTGAGACCCAGCCGGATCTCCTCTCCGCCGAGGGATCTGACGGTGATCTCATCCACGCCGAATCCGGCGTCGATCCTCAGCCGGTCACCCGGCCGGACCTCCACTTCGCAGTCGGCGTCCTGACAGGCCGCCAGGTCGGTCCCGTCGGAGGCCCGCGGCGACGCCGGCGAGTCCCGGACCGTCCCGGGTGCGAGCGCCGCACTGCCCGGCGCCGCGACGGTCCACGGTGCCGGCGCCCCGCCCGGGTCGCAGCCGGCGAGCAACACGGCCGCCACGACGGCGGCGGACCGGACCCGCCCGGCACCGGCGGGCACGGGCGATCTGGTCCGCATGGCATCCCCCCGAAGGCTCACAGGACGAGACCCGCCATCGCAGGCGATCCACCGGACCGCCCGGCGGCGGGTCCCTCGCCTGTCGCGCAACCTCTCCGCCCGGATGCGTCTGCCCGTCGGAGGGGTTCTTCCCCCGCGGCCGACGGCCGAACCCGAGGTCAGGGCGCTGATCTCCACCGCGCGCCGGGCGGCGGCGAGGAGCACCGCCCGTGCCGTGCGGTAGCCCCCGCCGGCGAACGGCTCACGCGTGCTCGACGGCCCGCTCGTCGGCGACGGAGGGGACGACCTCGGGGACGGGAGCCGGGCGGAGCAGGATGAGCGCCGCACAGGCCAGAGCCGTCAGGGCGATCAGGGCGTACATGATGCGGTAGTCGACGATTCCGGCCAGCGCCGCTCCGGCGGCGATGGAGACCGACTGGGCCACGGTGGAGAGCATGCCGATGGCCGCGCCCACGCGGCCCTGGAGCCGGGCGGGGACGTACAGGTGCTGCGCGGTGCCGAGGGCGATGTCGAACAGGGGGATGGCCAGGCCGTAGATCGCCGCCCCGGCGAGGAAGAGCACGGGCGAGGGCACCAGGAAGGTCCCGGCGCCCAGGGCGAAGACCGCGTAGCCGACGCTCGACCCGCGCGCCTCGCCGAGGCGCCGGACCAGCGTCCCGGCCAGCAGACCGCCGACGACGGAGCCCGCACCCTGGACCGTGGTGAGGACGCCGAAGAAGGCGGCGGGCTGCCCCAGGCCCCGGTCGATGGCGATGAACACGGCCGTGTCCATCAGGCCCACGGTCGCCATGAAGATCGTCGAGGCGAGGGCCAGCCTGACCAGGAGCGGCACCCGCCACAGGTAGCGGAATCCGGCGGTGACGGCCGGGAGGAAGAGCTGGCCGGCGGGCTCCGGCTCGGATTCGACGATCTTGAGCGAGGCCAGGACGAGGATCGCGACCACGAACGTCACGGCGTCGACGACCGCGAGCGTCCCGCCACCGAAGGCCAGGTAGATGCCGGCTCCGGCGACGGGCGAGGCGATCCGTACGCCCTGCCGTACCGTGATCAGGGCCGCACGGGCGCTGACCGCCGCCGCGGAGGGCAGGATGTCCTTCAGCAGCGCGCCGTGCGCGGGGACGGAGAAGGTGACCCCGTAGGCGAGGGCGACGGCGTAGAGGATCCAGATCTGGTCGGCGGAGCGGACCAGGGTCAGGGCCAGGACGACGAGCGCCATCGTGCCGTACATCGCGACGAGCAGCGGCCTGCGGCGGACGCGGTCCACGACGTGGCCGTAGAGCGGGGAGATCAGCCCGGGCAGGGCGAGGAAGAGGAAGACCAGTCCGGCGGCGGCGTCGGAGCCGGTGAGGTCCTTGGCCCAGATGCCCAGGGAGAGGTACAGCGCGCTGTCCCCGAAACTGGAGACGGCCTCGCCGACCAGGAGCCGGCGGAAGAGGGGGTTGCGCAGGGCGGTCACGGTCGACCTTTCGCGGGCGGGGGGAAAGCGGGGGGAAGGCGGCGGAGTGAGTCCGGGGCCGGTCGCCCCGGACGGCGGAGTGCCGGGGGCGGCCTGGGCGGCACCGGTCCGCGACCACCGGGCGTGGGGCGGTCCGGGGTGGCGCTCCGGAGCGGTCAGTCGGGGACGGGCGGGGAGTCCGCGATGGGCGGGGAGTCCGGGAGCGGCGTCCCGGAGAGCAGGATCCGGACGTATCTGGCGTCCTGCGGGACGGCGGCACGGCCGGTCGCCCGCTCGATGTAGGGGGCCAGCACCGCGGCGAGCTGCTCGCCCAGTCCGTCGAGCTCCTGCGCGGTCATCGGCGCGGTGACGCCGTTGAGAAAGGCGGCCGTGCGCCACTCCTCAGGAGTGTGCGGGCGGGCCTGGGTCCAGTCGAGGAGCCGGGTGGCCTCGCGCTCGACGAAGACCCGCTCCAGCTCGGCGGCCGCGACGCCGCCCGTGCTCGACGACCAGCTCTGTTCCATGTCGGCGACCCGCCAGGGCCGCTCCCGCTGGTCCTCGCTCTCGGCCTCGACGACGTAGCCGTACTTGGCGAGCTGGCGCAGGTGGAAGGAGCAGGAGGCCTGGGTCGTGCCCAGGTGCCGGGCGCAGACCGCCGCCGTGGCGGGGCCGATCCGGCCCAGCAGGTCCATCAGGTCCAGCCGGAGGGGGTGGGCCAGCGCACGCATGGCGCGCGGGTCGGTGATCTTCATATGTCAAAGATATCTTTGGCATAAGCCAAGTGTCAAACAACTCTTTGGCTTTTGGTGCGGCCGGAGCCGACCATCCCGGGGGCCGTCGGCGCGGGGCGGCCGGGACGGGCTCCAACACCCCGGGACGCAGCCGGTCCGGTCCGGGGACGCCCGGCCGAGAATTATGGAATAGATGATTCCGTTCTGCTATGATGAGGACATGACGGACCGCGCCGGAGGATGGCGGTTCCGACCGGACCGAGAGACGGGGAAGCGATGAGCGACAACACCGTGACCGAGTGGGCCGTGCTGAACGACGCGCATGAGGCACTGCGCACGGCCGTCCGCGGCGTGGCCGCCGAAGACTGGGACCTCCCCACCCCCTGCGCGGGGTGGACCGTGACCCAGGTGCTCCAGCACGCCGCGGGCGACCAGATCGGCTTCGCCTCCTTCATCACGGGAGGTCCGGGGCCGTCCGAGAACCCGTTCGCGCCCTCCGGCAAGCTGGACGGCTCCCCCCTGGACATGGCGGAGGAGGCGATGAAGGCCGCCGCCGACGCCTGGGCGACCGTCGGCGAGGACGTCCAGGAGGTCTCGGTCCCGGTGCCGCCCGGCAAGCTGCCCGCCCCGCTCGGGGTCGGCGCCTGCGCCCTCGACGCCGCGGTCCACGCCTGGGACATCGCCGTCGCCACCGGCCGGCCCTCACCGCTCACCCCGGAGCTCGCCCGGGAGCTGATGCCCGTCGCCACCGCCATCGTCGAGCCGCTCAGGGCGTTCGGCGCCTACGCGCCGGCGCTCGGAGCCGAGGACGGGGACGACGAGGTCGCCGCGCTGCTGCGCTACCTCGGCCGCCGCCCCGACTGGACCGCCTGACCGGCGATCCACCTCATCCCCCGGCGGCCGTCCGGAGGGGACCGCAGGCCCGGACCAGCTCCGGCTCCAGCTCCGGCTCCGGCTCCGGCTCCGGCTCCGGCTCCGGCTCCGGGCGAGGGATACGACCCCGGCCGGCACATGGGGCGTATGGGCGGGACGCCGGCGCGGGGATCCGTTCCGCCGTGGTGGATCAGTGGTAGTAGCCCTCGATCGGGACGCGCGCCTCGTCGAGCAGTGCGGGGCCCTCCTGAGGCACGTGCGGCCAGCCGCCGCCCGGCTTGAGGGCGGCGAGCTGCTCGTTGGAGAGCGCGAACACGACACGGCCGAGGCCGGACCGTTCGATGGCGCCCGCGCACATGCCGCAGGGCTGGCAGCTGGTGTACATGGTGGTGGCGGCCGCGGTGCCGGGGTCGAGTTCCTGGGCCGCCCATCTGGCCAGCTTCAGCTCGGGGTGGGCGGAGATGTCGGCGTCGCTGAGAACCGTGTTGCGGTCCTCGGCGAGCACCGTGCCGTCCGGTCCCACCAGCAGCGATCCGAACGGCGCGTCCCCGGCGGCCCGTGACGTGGCGGCGAGCTCGATGGCCCTGCGGAGAAAGCGTTCGTCGTCGTGTGTCACGGCTGCTCCGTCTGTGTGTGATGGGTGCCCAGGTCCCAGTGGGCGGCCAGGGTCGCGAGCGCCTGCCACGCCACCTGCGGGCGGCAGGTCTCGTACGGGTCGCCGTTGAACGGGTCGAGCACGACGGTGTCGGCGCCGAGGAGGCGTAGCTGTTCGAGGTCGTCGAGGACCTGGTCGACCGTGCCCTCACCGGCGAGCCGTCCGGGGTCGGTGATCGGTGAGTCGGTGAACCGCAGGGCGATGCGGGGGACCAGGGCGGGCACCGGCCGCCGCTGCTCATCCGCGGCGGCCTTCATCCGCGCCGGCGCCTCGCGCAGCCAGGCGAGGGTGGACCGGAGCGGATGCCACGGCTCGCCGAGGCGTACCGCCCGGCGCAGGCCGGCGTCGCTGTTGCCGCCGATCCAGATCGGTATCCGCCCGCTGCGGTAGTCCCCGTCGTCGTCCCAGGCGGCACGTATCGCCCGGAGGTGGTCGTCGGTCAGCTTCCCGCGCTGCTGGAACGGGACCCCGAGCGCGTCGAACTCCTGCCGCGCCCAGCCGACGCCCACGCCGAGGACCAGCCGCCCCCCGCTGAGCTGGTTGAGATTGGCCGCCATGCGGGCGACGAGCAGCGGATGCCGGTACGGCACGATGAGCACCGTGGTCCCGAGCCGGATCCGGTCGGTGATGCCGGCCAGCCAGGCGAGAGTGGTGAAGGGTTCGTAGAACGGCCCCGGATACTGCTCGGCGACATCGGGTGTCACCACGACGTGGTCCGAGACCATCAGCAGGTCGAAGCCGAGACCCTCCACCGTCTGCGCCCAGCGCCGTAGCACGCCGGGATCGGTGCCAGGCCCGAAATTCGGGACGTTAACTCCTATTTGCACGATTTCAGGCTATCCAGTGATCATCTCCGGCCGGAAGAGAGTCTTCCCGACACATGGGCCGATCGGCCGTGGATCTGCCGGTATCTTTGCCAGATGGCCGAGAATCTTGACGCGACCGACTGGTCCATCCTGGTCGAACTCCAGCGAGACGGCCGCATCCCGCTCACCGAACTGGGACGGCGGGTGAACCTCAGCGCCTCCGCGACGACCGAGCGGGTCAAGCGGCTGGAGGCGACGGGTGTCATCACCGGCTATCAGGCCACCGTCGACCTGGCGAAGGCCGGTTTCGCGGTGCTCGCCGTGGTGCGCCTCAAATATCCCGGCAGCCGGCACCAGCCCCTGCACCAGCTCCTGGGCGAGCGCTTCGAGATCCTGGAATGCCTGCGGACCACCGGCGACGACTGCTACACGCTCAAGGTGGCCGCGGCGTCCATGGCCCACCTCGAACAGCTCGTCAACGAACTGGCCCAGTTCGGCAGCACCACCACCAACATCGTCTACAGCCAGACCCTGCCCTACCGCGGACCCCAGGGGCCCTGACCGGGGCCGAGGCCGGGGCCGGATACGACAGCCACCGATCCGACCTGGCCCTCGGACGGTCCGGGCCGCCGACCCACCGGTTCTCCGCAGGTCAGCGAAATCCAGTCAAAATTTCCCTGAGCTACCGGGAAGCCGCCCGCCAGGCGGGCAGGCTTGTCACCAGCCCCGAAAGGGTGAGAAGGGGCAGATCGGCGGCTTGCGCCTGAACACCGTGGTGATTCCGGCGAGCCGACGCCTGTGCGGAGGACGCCGTCTCCCATTCCGCCTCCGCGCTCCCATCCGGGGCGGGGCGCAGCAGAAGAGGAAAGCCACCATGAAATCCGTCGAGCCGGCCACGCCGTACGTCCTGTCGGTGTTCCGCATCGTCGTCGCGCTGCTCTTCGCCTGCCACGGCGCGGCCAAGATCTTCGGCGCGTTCGGCGCCGAGGCGGTCAGCGTCGGCTCCTGGCCGCACTGGTACGGGGGCGTCATCGAGCTCTTCGGCGGCATCCTGCTCGTTCTCGGCCTCGGCACGCGGATCACGGCGCTGATCTGCTCGGGTGAGATGGCCTACGCGTACTTCGTCGTCCACCAGCCGAAGGCCCTGTGGCCGCTGGAGAACGACGGCGAGCTGGCCGCCGTCTACTCCTGGGCGTTCCTGCTGATCGCGGTGGCCGGTCCCGGAGCGTGGGCGCTCGACACATGGCTGGGCCGTACCCGCGGGCAGGCGTCCGCCACACCGGTCGGGGCGGCCTGACCAGGCGGCAGCCGCCTCGCCGGGCGCCACCCGCGGCCGGATCGGCGGCCGCCCGCGGCTCCCCGCATCCGCGGCGGTACGGCCCGGCATGGCGTGGAGGCGTTCCGGCGAGCCGTTCCTCTTGATATTCTCGGCCTCCAGACCGAGAGGCGCTGCGACGGGCTCAGGCCCGCCACGCTCGGTCTGGACTGTTCCCCAAGGGCGCCTCCGGCAGCGGAGGTGCTCAGGTGAGGTCGTCTTCAAACCACAGTGACGGGCACGGGCGTGACACCGTCCGGCACGCACCCGGCATCGGGGCGGGCCGAGCGCGGCAGACGAGCCCGGCGGCGGGGGCCGGCAGCCGGACGCAGGCCCTGAAGGAGCTTCTGGACCGGCGGGTCGCGGTGCTCGACGGAGCCTGGGGCACGATGCTGCAGGGCGCCGCGCTCACCCCGGCCGACTACCGCGGACAGCTGCTGCCGGACCACCCGTGTGACGTGACCGGCGACCCGGACCTGCTGAACCTGACCCGCCCGGATGTCATCCTCGACATTCACCGGCAGTACCTGGCTGCGGGCGCCGACATCACCACGACGAACACGTTCACCGCGACGAGCATCGGCCAGTCGGACTACCTGCTGCAGCCGCTGGTGCGGGAGATGAACCTGCGGGGAGCCCAGCTGGCGCGCCAGGCCGCCGACGAGGCGGGCGGCCGTTTCGTCGCCGGTTCGATCGGCCCGCTGAACGTCACGCTCTCACTGTCCCCGCGCGTGGAGGACCCCGCGTTCCGCGCGGTGTCGTTCGAAGAGGTCTACGCCGCCTACGCCGAGCAGATCCAGGCGCTGGCCGACGGTGGGGTCGACCTGCTGCTGATCGAGACGATCTTCGACACGCTCAACGCGAAGGCCGCGCTCGCGGCCGCCCGCGACGTCGCACCGGACCTGCCGCTGTGGATCTCGGTGACGATCGTCGACCTGAGCGGGCGCACGCTGTCGGGGCAGACCGTCGAGGCGTTCTGGAACTCGATCGAGCACGCCGATCCGCTGGTGGTCGGCGTGAACTGCTCGCTGGGCGCCGAGGAGATGCGCCCCCACGTCGCCGAGCTGTCGCGGCTCGCCGGTGTCTACACGGCCTGCCATCCCAACGCCGGTCTGCCCAACGCGTTCGGCGGCTACGACCAGACGCCGCAGGAGACCGCGGGGATGCTCGGCGAGTTCGCCGCGTCGGGAATGGTCAACATCGTCGGCGGCTGCTGCGGGACCACGCCCGCGCACATCACGCAGATCGCCTCCGCCGTGTCCGCCCTCCCGCCGCGCCCGGTCCCGGCGCCGCCGGCGCGCACCCGCTTCAGCGGTCTGGAGCCCTTCGAGATCGGCGCGGACACCGGGTTCGTCATGATCGGCGAGCGCACCAACGTCACGGGTTCGGCGCGCTTCCGGCGCCTGATCGAGGCGGACGACCACCAGGCCGCCGTCGACGTCGCGCTGGAGCAGGTGCGCGGCGGGGCAAACCTGCTCGACGTCAACATGGACGCCGACCTGCTCGACAGCGAGCGGGCCATGACCACGTTCCTGAACCTGATCGCGACCGAGCCCGAGGTGGCCCGTATCCCGGTCATGATCGACAGCTCGCGGTGGAGCGTGCTGGAGGCCGGGCTCAAGTGCGTGCAGGGCAAGGGCGTCGTCAACTCGATCAGCCTCAAGGAGGGCGAGGGCCCGTTCCTGGAGCAGGCCCGGCGCATCCGGGACTACGGCGCCGGCGTGGTCGTCATGGCCTTCGACGAGCAGGGGCAGGCCGACACCGTCGAGCGCAAGGTGTCGATCTGCGCCCGCGCCTACGACCTGCTCACGCAGCAGGCCGGCTTCCCGGCCGAGGACATCGTGTTCGACCCCAACGTGCTCGCGGTCGCCACCGGCATCGCCGAGCACAACGGCTACGCGAAGGCGTTCATCGACGCGCTGCCGCTCATCAAGCAGCGGTGCCCGGGGGCACGGACCAGCGGCGGCATCTCCAACCTGTCGTTCTCCTTCCGCGGCAACGACGTCGTGCGCGAGGCGATGCACTCGGCCTTCCTGCTGCACGCCGTACGCGCCGGGCTGGACATGGGCATCGTCAACGCGGGGCAGCTCGCGGTCTACGAGGACATCCCCGCGGATCTGCTCGAACTCGTCGAGGATGTGATCTTCGACCGGCGGGCCGATGCCACCGACCGGCTCGTCGCGTTCGCCGAGACGGTGAGCGGGGCCGGCACCCGCCGGAGCGTGGACCTGTCCTGGCGCGACACTCCGGTGGAGGAGCGGCTGGCGTACGCGCTCGTGCACGGCATCGTCGACTTCATCGAGGCCGACACCGAGGAGGCCCGGCAGCGGGCGGCCCGCCCCCTCGACGTGATCGAGGGACCGCTCATGGACGGCATGAAGACCGTGGGCGACCTGTTCGGCTCCGGGAAGATGTTCCTGCCGCAGGTGGTCAAGAGCGCGCGGGTGATGAAGCGCTCGGTCGCCTACCTCGAGCCCTACATGGAGGCCGAGAAGGAGCAGGCGCGGCTGGCCGGACGCGCCGACACCGGTCGCGGCAGCGGGAAGGTGGTGCTCGCGACCGTCAAGGGCGACGTGCACGACATCGGCAAGAACATCGTGGGCGTCGTCCTCGGCTGCAACAACTACGAGGTCATCGACCTCGGTGTCATGGTCCCCGCCGCCCGCATTCTCGACACCGCGGTCACCGAAGGCGCCGACGCCATCGGGCTCTCCGGGCTGATCACCCCGTCGCTGGACGAGATGGTCGCCGTCGCCGCGGAGATGCAGCGCCGCGGGCTGAAGCTGCCCCTGCTGATCGGCGGCGCCACGACGTCACGCCAGCACACCGCGGTCCGCATCGCCCCCGCCTACGACGGCACCACGGTTCACGTGCTCGACGCCTCCCGCGTCGTCGGCGTGGTCGCGGATCTGCTGGACCCCCAGCGCGCCGAGGAGCTGGCCGTCGCCAACCGCGCCGAGCAGGAGCGCCTGCGCGAGCAGCACGCCACCAAGGAGCGCCGTCCCCTGCTGACCCTGGCGCAGGCCCGCGCGAACCGGGAGCGGGTCCCGTTCGACGACCTGCCCGTCCCTCCCTTCACCGGTGTCCGCACCGTCCAGCCGGACCTGACCACCCTCCGCGGGATGATCGACTGGCAGTTCCTCTTCCTCGCCTGGCAGCTGAAGGGGAAGTATCCGGCGATCCTCGACCAGCCGGTGGCCCGTGAGCTCTACGACGACGCGAACACCCTGCTCGACCAGATCATCGCGGACGGCTCGTTCCACGCCCGGGGCGCCTACGGCTTCTGGCCGGCCCGGTCCGAGGGCGACGACATCCTGATCGAGGCCGGGTCACCGGGAGCGGGTGAGCGTGGCGGCCTCCGTCTGCCGATGTTGCGCCAGCAGACGGCCAAGCCCGAGGGACGGCCCAACCGGTGCCTGGCCGACTACGTGGCCCCGGCCGGGGACCACCTCGGCGGGTTCGCCGTGGCCGTCCACGGAGCCGGAGCCCTGGCCGCCGACTTCGAGGCCCGCCACGACGACTACCGCGCGATCATGGTGAAGGCCCTCGCCGACCGGCTCGCCGAGGCGTTCGCCGAGCACATCCATCTCCAGGCGCGGCGTGACTGGTACGAGCCGGACGCCGATCCCTCACTGGCGGATCTGCACGCTGAGCGCTTCCGCGGCATCCGTCCCGCGCTCGGCTATCCGGCGTGCCCGGACCACAGCCAGAAGCAGGTCCTGTTCGACCTGCTCGACGCGGGGCAGCTCGGCATGACCCTGACCGAGTCCTTCGCGATGGCCCCTGCCGCCAGCGTCAGCGGGCTGCTGTTCGCCCACCCGTCGTCGCGATACTTCACCGTGGGGCGCGTCGGCAAGGACCAGACCGAGGACTACGCCCTCCGGCGGGAGCTCGACCTTTCCGTGGTCGAACGCTGGCTGCGCCCGAATCTCGCCTACGACCCCCAGTGACCCGGGCGGCCGGCGCCGTCCGCGGGGCCGGCCGCGTCCGAGGCACGCCCGCGGAGATCTTCGACCGTGGAGAGCGGGGCGGAGGAGGCTCTGGAGGGGATCCGCGGTCGTCGTCACGCGGGTCTGTGCGGTGGTGGCGTCCCCGTCGGCGTGCGTCCGGTCGAGGCTGTCCGCGGCGGCTGTCGTGAGCTCTTGTGCCGCGGTCCGGGCGGGAGGGTCATCACCCGCACTCCGCCGATCGGTGAATTAACGCGGTGTTTCCGATGCGGCCTGCTGTCTGTACGGCCCGGCCGGCGTTTTTATATGCCCTTTTTCCGTTCTCTGAATTGTTTTACCGGAGTGGTTCACAGCCTGCCGGCGGAGTCCCAGGTGGTGCCGTCGGTGCTGTCCCAGGTGGTGCCGTCGGTGGAGTCCCAGGTGGTGCCGTCGGTGGAGTCCCAGGTGGTGCCGTCCGTGCTGTCCCAGGTGGTACCCGCCGCGACCGCCGACGCCGAGTCCCACGTGGTGCCCGCCGCGCCCGTGACGGAGTAGCCGCCGATGACGGCGGTGCAGGCGATGACCCCGGTGACGATCGCGGTCGACAGCTTGGCGGCGAAAGTGTTCTTGACCGGGTAGGCGGCGGAGTTCTGCATTTCTTTTCTCGTTTCTTGAGTGGTTGTTCTGTCCTCGCACAACCAACTCTGCGCTCCGGCGGACCCGTGAACCAGGTGAAACGGAGTCAGCAAGTTCCCCGCCGGTGGCAGCTTCCTGCCACCGGGTCAGGACATACCGAACAGCCGACCCCGCGCTCGGCGCGGTCGCCGTCTTCACCTTTCTGCACTCCTGGAACCTCTTCCTGGAGCCGATCGCCTACCTCTCCTCACCGGAGAAGTTCACGCTGCCGCAGGCACTGACGCAGTTCGTCGACGCCTACGGCGGGCCGATGTGGAACACCCAGCTCGCGGCGGCCTCACTGACGGCACTGCCGATCCTCGTGGTGTTCGTCATCGCCCAGCGCCAGTTCATCAAGGGCCTGGCGCACACGGGGCTGAAGGGATGAGACCCGCCGCGGCCATCGACATCGGCGGCACCTAGATCGCCGGCGCCCTGGTGTCCTACCAGCGCCTACTTCGGCGAGGACGACATCGAGCGCCTCCAGGACGACCACGGCCGCGATTATCGAGCTCACCGTCACGCTGGACCGAGCCGTGAACCACCTCGGTCCTCGACCCGGGTCCGCCTCCGCCGGTCAGCCCGCCGTCGCGGACTGCTCGCCGAGGCGGTGCAGCGCGTCGCGGGCGGCGGCGGACCAGTGCGGCGCCCGGGCTCTGTCGGCGACCGCCTGTGCCTGCCGGTAGTGCTCGGCGGCTTGGCCGTGTCGCCCGAGGGCGGTGGACAGGTGGCCGAGGTGGTGTGCCGTGGGGCCGAGGCTGAGCAGGCCGCTGCCGGCTCCGGCGAGCTCCCCGGCCGCGGGGAGCAGCCGGGTGTAGAGGCGTTCCATGCTCGGCCGGTCCCCGGCCTGGATCGCGATCATGGCGTGTAGGCAGGTCCGTGCCTCGAAGAGCAGGTCGCGCGGGGAGTCCGGGATGGCGCGCGCGGCGGTGAGCGCCTGGTCGCGGTCGCCCTGGGCGAGCAGGACCAGCGGGCGGGCCCAGCTCTCGTACGGACCCCAGTCGGCGTCCGTCACGCCGACCGGCCCCGTGTCGGGGGCGTCGAGGCAGAGCAGTGCGAGCGGGAGGATCCCTTCCTCCACGCCGGGCATTCCGGTGCCCGTGAGCCGGGCGGCGGCGGCGCGGTAGGCGGTCCGCGCCTCATCGTGTCTGCCGGTCACCGCGAGCCGGAGCGCGGCGTACCAGCCGGTGAACACGCCGACGAGGGGCAGTCCGTAGCGTTCGGCGAGGAGGTCGGCCGCGGCGGCGTGCCGGTCGGCCGCCTCGAGGTCGGCGAGCGCGGCGCGGGACTGGAGGAGGATCAGGTGTCCGAGCACTTCGAAGGTCACCAGGCCGCCGTGCCGGGTGGCCAGGTCGAGCAGTTCCTCGCCGATCCGGGCCCGGTGCGGGGCGAGCCCGGCCCGGTGGAAGGTCTGCATGTAACGGCCGTTGAGCGCGTAGGCCAGCAGGGTGGGGTCGGGCCGGCCGCGGGCGATGGTCTCGGCCTCCCGGGCCACCTGGTCACCCCGTCGCCCGGCGTCGGCGCGCCGTTCCATCGCGATGGTGACGAGGAGGCGGGCGCGCTCGGCCTCGTGGCCGGAGGGCAGGGTGGCCAGCGCGTGTTCGGCGGCCGTGACGAGACGGGCGGACAGGGCCTCGTCGTCGTTGGCCGTCCAGATCGCGGGCACGTCGAAGGAGCCGATCACACCGGCGGTCAGCACCGGGTCGCCGAGGGCCTCGGCCGCGGTGATCGCCTCCGCCCGGTGGCGCCGCGCCCGCCGCAGGTCGCCGGTCACCGCCAGGGCCCGGACCATGCCCATGACCGCCTCAAGACGGGCGCGGGCGTCGCCGTCGCCCGAGCGGTCCAGGGCCGCGACCGTCTCCCGCCACAGGCGTGCCGCCTCGTGCGGGGCGGACCGGTGCTCTGCGCGCTCGGCCGCGGCGCGCGTGTAATGCGCGGTACGGGCCGCGGTGGCCCGGCTCCCCGCCCGCAGGTAGTGGTGGGCGATCGCCTCCACGTCGCCGGGCCGTGCCCCTTCGATGATCTCGGCGGCCGCGGCGTGCCACCGGGCCCGGCGGGCGCGCGCGATGTCGTCGTAGAGCGTCTCGTGCACCAGGGCGTGGGCGAACCGCAGGCGGTCGGCGTCCTGCTCGACCAGGAAGCCCGCGAGGAGGGCGGACTCGACGGAGTCCAAGACCAGGTCCTCGTCCCCGGCGAGCGGGATCAGCACGTCGAGGTCGACCTCCTGGCCGACGACCGCGGCCTGGCGCAGGTGTGTCCGCGCCGTCTCGGTGAGCCTGGCCACCCGGTGGCGGATGACGTCGCGTACGCCTGCCGGCACGGCGTGCAGGGCCGCCTCGCCCTCACTCTCCCAGAGCCGGGTGAGCTCCCGGACGAAGAACGGGTTGCCCGCGCTCCGCGCGTGGATCACGCGTGCGTCGCGCGGGGCCGTCTCGCGGCCGGTGACGGCCTGGACCATCTCCCGTACCTGCGGCTCGGTTAGGCCGCCCAGGTAGATCCGGGCCGGTTCGGCGCGGGCGACACGGCCCAGCGCCTCGGCCAGGCCTGCGGAGATCTCGGTCGAACGGTAGGTGCCGACGATCAGCACGGGCCCGGCGTCGAGGTCGGTGGCCAGCGCGCCCAGCAGGGCGAGGGTCTCCTCGTCCGCCCAGTGCAGGTCGTCGAAGACCAGCAGGACCGGGCTCTTCGCGGCGACCGCGGCCAGGTGGGAGCCGATCGCGCGGTGCCGGCGGAACCGTGCCGCGACGGGATCGTCCCCCGGGGCCTCGTCGCCGGCGGTGCCGGTGGGCGCGGGCCCGTGTCCGGCCGCGGCGAGGCTCTCGCGCAGCTGTGTCCACGGCCACGCCGCGGGCGCGCCCGGGAGTTCGGGGCTGCTGCCCCACGCGGTGGTCCAGCCGGCGGCCTCCAGGCGTGTGGTCAGGATCCTGGCCAGCGCGGTCTTGCCCGCGCCGGCGGCTCCGGACAGCAGCGCGAGCCGCGGCCGGCCCGCCGTCGCCGTGGCCGTGGCGGCTTCCTCCAGCCCGGCCAGCTCCCCGGTGCGGCCGACGAACGGGTGCTCGACCGCCCGGGACCGGCCGGCCGGCGCCGGTGCCGGACCCCGCGGCTGTGCAGCGGGGCGGGCGGTGAGGTGCGGGGCCTGGGCGAGGATGTCCGCCTCCAGCTGCCGCAGGCTCTGGCCGGGGTCCACGCCGAGCTCGGTGCGCAGGACCTCGCGGGCCCGGCGGAGCGTGGCCAGCGCGTCGCCCTGCCGGTCGCTCCGATAGAGCGCCAGCGCCAGCAGCCGCCAGCCGTCCTCGCGCAGCGGATGAGCCGCGACATGGGCCTCCAGGTCGGGCACCGACTCGGCTGCCCGCCCCAAGGCCAACGCCGCTTCGGCACGGCGTCCCACGGCCAGCAGCCGCAGCTCGTGCAGCCGGGCGGCCTCACCACGCGCCCAGTCCTGCTCGGCGAACTCCGCGTACGCCGGCCCCCGCCACAGCCCGAGCGCATCGTCCAGCAGGATGCGGGCCGGCTCGGCCTCGCCCCCGGCCAGCAGCCGGGCGGACTCGGCGACCATGGCCTCGAAGCGCCAGGCGTCCACCGCCTCGGGCTCGGCGCGCAGCGCGTAGCCGGGTGACGCCGTGACCAGCAGCCGGGAGGGCGTGCGGGGCGGGCGGTCCGGTTCGAGAGCCTTCCGCAGCGCGCCGACGAAGGTCTGGACGGCGCCGAGGGCACCCTCCTGCGGGTCGTCCCAGAGGTCGCCGATCAGCCACGTGGCCGGCACGACCCGGCCCCCGGCGACCAGCAGCCGGGCCAGGACGGCCCGGTGCCGCAGGCCCCTGAGGTTGACCGGGCCGTGCTCGTTCTCGGCCTCCAGCGGGCCCAGCACACCAAAACGCACCATCGGCACCAACCTATCCGCCCACGTGGCCCTCCCCGCCGCCCGCTGAGCCGCCGCTGACCGCGTGCTGATCGGCGGACGGCAGGTTGGGGGCCACCACCGACCGGACCGAAAGGGAGAGCCGAGATGGCACCGAAGATCACTGGATTCGCCCGGCGGCGCGTCGCCGTCGCCGAGGGCGTGGAGCTCAACGTCGCGGTGGGCGGCTCGGGCAGCCCCGTCGTACTGCTGCACGGATTCCCCCAGACCCACCTGATGTGGCGGCACGTCGCCGCCGACCTGGCCGCCGATCACACGGTGATCTGCCCCGACCTGCGCGGCTACGGCGACAGCGACAAGCCGGCCGACACCGACGGGCAGACCTACTCCAAGCGCACGATGGCCGCCGACGTCGTCGCCCTCGCCCGGGCCCTCGGGCACGACCGCTTCGCGCTGGCCGGCCACGACCGGGGCGCGCTGGTCGCCGTCCGCGCCGGGCTCGACCACCCCGGCGTGGTCACCCACCTGGCCTCGCTGGACGTCCTGCCGACCCTCGACATGTGGGACGTGATGCGTGGCGCCTCCGCCGCCGTCGGCTTCCACCTCTACCTGATGGCCCAGCCGCCCGGACTGCCCGAGACCATGATCAGCGGCTCGGCGGACGCGTTCTTCGGCCACTTCCTCGACATCTGGGCCGTCGACCCGGACGCGATCCCCGCCGACGTCCGCGCCGCCTACCTGAAGGCCTCCCGTGAGGCCATCCCCTCGATCGTCGCCGACTACCGGGCCTCAGCCGCCGTCGACGTCGAACACGACCGGGCCGACCGGCAGGCGGGCAACCGGCTGCGGATGCCGGTGACCGTACTGCAGCAGGACTGGGGCGCCGCCCTCGGCTTCGACGCCGCCGCCCGTTGGCGGGCATGGGCACCGGACCTGGAGCACAACTCCGTGCCCTACGGGCACTTCATGGCCGAAGAAGCCCCGGCCGAGGTCATCAAGGATGGCCGGCGCCCCCCGGGGACCGGTCGACCGGTCGGACGCCTCCCTGGTCATGGCCGCCGCCCGCCGCCAGGAGCTGCTGTCCGCGATGACCCGC
>NZ_JBSFPS010000138.1:0-25514 GCF_053588315.1 Streptosporangium sp. NPDC003464
CGGGGCGTTCGCCCGGGTGGCCCCGGAGTCCGTGCCGGCCGTGGTGGCCGCGGATCCGGTGCGCCACAGGGGCCGGGCGAGGGCCGCTCCGGGGTGGCGCCCGCGGGGGGCGCGCCGGTCCCGCTCAACGTCTCACCTCCTCCGCGTAGCGGCGGACGAGCCGGTTGGCGAGGGTCGCCAGCAGCAGCATCGCGCCGAGGAAGAACTTGAACCAGTCGGCGTCCCAGCCGGCGAACACGATGCCCTTGTCGGCCATGCCGAAGATCACCGCACCGATCGCGGCCCCGATCGCGGAGCCGTACCCGCCGGTCAGCAGGCACCCGCCGATCACCGCCGCGATGATGTAGACGAACTCCTGGCCGATGCCCGAGTTGGCCTGCACCGAGGTGAAGCGGAGCGCCATGACCGAGCCGACCAGCCAGGCGGCCACCGCGGTCGTCATGAACAGGGCGATCTTCGTCCGTTCGGCGGGGACTCCGGCGGCGCGGGCGGCCTGGTCGTCACCGCCCACCGCGAAGATCCAGTTTCCGGCCCTGGTCCGCATGAGGACCCAGGTGGCCAGCGCGGTGACGCCCAGCCACCAGAGGATGGCCACCCGGAAGCCGGTCCCGGCCACCGGGACGGTCCCGGCCAGCACGGCGTGGGCGCTCTCGTAGCCCTCGGCTCTGCGGAGCCCGCCGACCTGGACGGTCCCGGTCAGTGCCTTGGTGACGCCCAGGTTGGCGCCCTGCAGCATCAGGAACGTGCCGAGCGTGACGATGAAGCTCGGCAGCTTGGTGCGGACCACGATCAGCCCGTTCAGGTAGCCGACCAGCAGGGCCGCCACGAGCGCGACGAGCATCGCCGTCCAGACCGCCAGGCCGTAGCGGGTGGCGAGGACGACCGTGATCAGGCCGGTGGTGCCGGTGAGCACCCCGGCCGACAGGTCGAACTCGCCGCCGATCATCAGCAGTGCGATCGCCACCGCCATGATGCCGAGGGTGGAGGCCGGATCCAGCCAGTTGGCCACGCCTTCGACCGAGCGGAACGTGGCCGACTGGCCGGCGAAGAACGTGAAGACCGCGACCGCGCCGACCACCGCGCCGAGCTCCGGCCGGAGCAGGAGCCGCCGGGCCGTCCCCGTCCGGGCGAGCCGCTCGTCGGCCACCGTCACCGGGTGCCGCTCTCGGCGAGTCTGGCCACCTGTCCGGCGTTGTCCTTGGTGACGAAACCGGGACCGGTGTTGACCGGCAGGCCGCCGCCGACGGTGTTGAGGTTGTCGCGGTAGAGGATCAGGAAGGTGATCGGCAGCCAGCCCTGGAGATACTGCTGCTGGTCGACCGCGAACAGGATCTCACCGTCCTTGACGGCGGTGACCACGTCGGCCGACAGGTCGAAGGTGGCGAGCTTGGCCTTGGAGCCGCCGTCGGCGATCGCGTCACGGGCGGCGATGGCGACGGCGGGGTTCAGGGTGAGCACGCCGTCGACGGAGGCGTCCGACTGGAGCCTGGCCTTGATCTTGGAGGTGGCGTCGGCGAGGTTTCCCACCTCGACCTGGAGCCGCTCGACCGTGCCGCCCAGGCCCTCGGCCGCCCCCTTGCAGCGCTGGTCGAGGCCCACGTTCCCGGCCTCGTGGATGACGCAGAGCAGTTTGCCGACGCCCTCGGCCTTGAGCCTGTCCCCCGCGCCCCGCCCGGCCACGTCCTCGGACTGGCCGACATGGGTGATCGCGCCGAACTCCCGGGACCTGTCCCCGCCGGAGTTGATCGTGATCACCGGGATCCCGGCGGCCACGGCCTTGCCGACGGCCTCCTTCAGCGCGTCCGGGTTGGCCATGGAGACCACGATGCCGTCGACCTTCTGGCTCACGGCCTGGTCGATGAGCTGGGACTGCCGCGCCGGGTCGCCGTCACCCTGGTAGCTCACCGTGACGCCGTACCGCTTGGCCGCGGCCTCGGCGCCGTTCTTCACCACGTCCCAGAAGGCGTCGCCCGCGCCCGCGTGGGTGATGACGGCGAAGGCGCCCGCCTCGGCCGCCGCCGGAGCCGAGGCGCCCGCCGGCTCGCCGCCGCTCTGCCCGGCCGGGCCGCCTGAGCAGCCGGTCAGGGCGGTCAGGCCCAGAGCGGCCGCGACGACCAGCCCTTTCGTCCACTTCATCGGTAACCTCCGTGCGTCGACTCGCCGGATCCCCCGTCCCTGGTTTGTAACCACCGCATTACCACGCTGTCAATGGTTTGTCGTGACATTAGGACCTGAGCTGACGATGTCGTCGCACCGGGGCCGCCGGCGGCGCGGGCCGCGCACCTGGGGCGGAGAAGCGGCGAGGGTATCCTGGTGGTCCGCGGCGGGCCGAGGTCCCGGCCGCGAGGAGTGGCACGACGGTCAACTTCAGATCCGTGGAGCGGGGCAGCATCGCCGGCCTCCACGACCTTGACGCCGACGGCTGGAGCCCCGCCACCGACGCCCCCGGCGCCCGCCGATCACCCATCGCCGGGCCCTTGCTTTTGTCCTGGGAAGCCTATATTTTCCCCAATAAAAGTAGGAATTAAGGGGAATGACGATGCCGCTACCGGATTTCCTCACCATCGGCGCCCCCAAGGCCGGGACGACCGCGCTGCACGCGGCGCTGGCCCGCCACCCGGGGCTCTTCCTGTCGCCGGTGAAGGAGCCGAAGTTCTTCCTCACCGACGGCCCGCCG
Source organism: Streptosporangium sp. NPDC003464 (assembly GCF_053588315.1). Taxonomy (NCBI): domain Bacteria; kingdom Bacillati; phylum Actinomycetota; class Actinomycetes; order Streptosporangiales; family Streptosporangiaceae; genus Streptosporangium; species Streptosporangium sp. NPDC003464. The sequence goes on from NZ_JBSFPS010000138.1 coordinate 2,678, forward strand.
CCGACCGGGGGCGGGCCGGGCGACGCCCAGACCTACCGCGAGCACGTCTGGCGGCGCGCGGACTACGAGGCCCTGTTCGGCGCGGCGCCGCCGGACACGCTGAGGGGCGAGTCCACCCCGTTCTACCTGTACGACCTGGAGGCGCAGCGGCGCATCCGGGCCGCGATCCCCGAGGCCAGGCTGATCGTGGTGCTGCGCGACCCGGTGGAGCGGGCCCACTCCAACTGGACCCACCTGTGGTCGGCCGGGCTGGAACCGGTCGGCGACGTGGTGCGGGCGTGCGAGGAGGAGGAGCGGCGGATCAGGGCGGGCTGGGCGCCGTTCTGGCACTATCGCGGGCTCGGCCGGTACGGCGAGCAGCTGGCGCACCTGTACACCCTGTTCCCCCGCGAGCAGGTGCTGGTCTTCCGCTACCGCGACCTGGTCGACCGGCCCGCCGACACCCTGGACCGGATCTGCCGCTTCCTCGGCGTCGAGACCGGCGTCGTCACCGAGGTGCCCCGGGAGAACGTCACCGCCCACCCCGAGCCGACGCGGGGCCACCGGCTGCTGTCGCGGGCGCTGCGGACCGGGGCGGCGGTCGGCCGGTTCCTCCCGGCGCGGGCGAGCGTGGCGCTGACCGACCCGCTGGAGCGGCGGCTGCAGCAGCGGGCCCGCTCCCGCCGGCCCCTCACCTGGGAGCAGCGGGAGCGGCTGATCGGCTACTTCGCCGAGGACGTGGCGCTGCTGCAGGAGACGACCGGCGAGGACTTCAGCGACTGGCTGCGCCCCCGTGAGCGCTCCGGCGGCCTGGTGGGCACCCGACCCAACGGCCAGCGCCAGGCCCGCAACGGGCGGCCGCAGACGTAGGCGCGGCGGCCCGGGGGCGGGCAGGGACGGACGCGCGGCGCGGCGTGGGACCGGCCCTCCGCGCGGGCCGGGCCGCCCCGGGCGGCTGCGGACCGGAGCGGCCCGGCCCCGCCGCCTCAGGGTCAGCGCAGCTCGGTGCGGAGCTCGTGGGCCCCGTCCGGGCGGGTGTACTCGTAGTAGAGCCGCCGTCCGCCCTCCGGCAGGTCCACGATGTCCAGATAGCGCAGGCCGCCGCCGGCGTGCGGCGAGAACGCGGCGGGGCCGTCCCCGGCCGGGGTCAGCTCGGCCGGGTCGGTGCCCACCGCCACGCCGGTCTTCTCCTCGTAGTTCTCCGCCGCCGTGGCCCGGCCGTCGTAGAAGGCGACGATCCCGTCGTCCAGGAAACGGACCGCGGCGATCCGCGTGCCCCTGGCGTCCCAGGCGCCGGGCCGGCCGCTGAGGGCGGTGCCCTGCCAGATCCACTCGAGCCCGTCGGCGCTGGTGGCGTAGTCGCTGACCATCTGGTCGGCCTCCTCGGCCTCGGCCAGCGGGTGGCAGGAGGCCCACAGGTGCCACACGTCGCCCCGCCGTACGATCACCGGGTCCTTGACGCCGGTCTTGGGATCACCGGGGAGCACGGTCCGGCGGTGCCGGGGGTCGAACCCGGCCGGGTCGCCGGCCTCCAGCACCTCCACCCGCCAGTGCTTGCTCCCATGGGTGGCGCAGCTCAGGTAGAGCCGCCAGCGCCCCTCGGGGGTGCGGACCAGGGTGGGACGCTCCAGCGACTCGGCGTCCATCTCCTGCCTGTCTATCGTGAGCAGGGGCTCGAACCGCTCGCCGTCCGCCGACCGGGCGACGACGACGGCGTAGCCACGCCCTTCCCCGACCGGGCGTCGCAGCCGGTAGGCCAGGTAGATCACTCCGTCGCCCGCCACCGCGCTCGGGGCACCCGCCCAGTGGCCCGCGCCCGGCACGGCGGGCTCGACCGCCACCACCGAACGCTCCGGGTCGGGAAGAAAGTCGTCAAGGGTCAACACGGCACCGACGGTAGGCAAGGTCTGCGCGGTAGTCATGGAGGATCACCAATCGTGGTCACGAGTTTGATCGCCTTTTGGCGGTCGCATGGCTCAGGTCGCCGAGGGTCCCGGCCCGCGGCCGCCCGCGGCGCCGGCCTCCCCGGCGGGACGCTCCCATGGCGCTCAGGAGTGGCGGAGCGTCGCGGCGGGCAGCGGGATGGCCGGGAACGGGTTGTCGGGGGGCAGCATGAGCCGCCGGATCTCCTGCGGGCGGGTGGTGGCGTCCAGGTGGAGCAGGGCGGCTCCGATCCCCGCCGCGCCGACCATGTATCCCGTGTCGGCGGTGACCTCCCAGGGCCGCAGCCGGCGATAGGCCTGATACCACCGCCAACCCCGCCCGTCGTGCCGGGTGGCCCGGCCGATGAGGTCCGTCCCCAGCTCGTGGGCGAACTCCAGGTGGGTCTGGCGGCCGGTCGCCGCCCAGAGCCCGACGAACAGCTCCACCAGGCCGGCCGCGCCGCAGCACTGACAGGCCACGTTCCAGTAGCCGTCCGTCCGGCGGCCCGGGGTGCCGCTGCGGACGATCCCCCGGGCCAGCCGCTCCACCCAGTCGAGGTCCCCGGCGTCGCCCGCCACCCGGTACAGCTCGTAGAACATCCGCGCGACCCCGGCCGATCCCGAGCAGAACCCCAGATAGTGCAGGTCGCGGCCCTGCGGGATGTGGTGCGGGACCATCGCGCACCGGTCCGTCACGACGCTGATCGCGCGGACGAAGTCGGACCCCCTCCTGGCGGCCTTCAGGAAGCCGCTCTGCCCGGTCAGGCCGTACAGGCGGGCGAGCAGGAAGGCGGTGCCCGCCGTGCCGGACAGGAAGCCGGGCGTGACCGCGTCCAGCGGCAGGTCGGCGCAGGCGCCGTCGCCGAACCGGTGGCCCGGGACGGCGAGGTCGGCGATGCGCATGCCCGCCTCGACGGCGATCTCCTGGTAGGCGGGGACGCCCAGGATGCCGGCGGCGTGCAGGAGCCCGAGGATGATCCCGCCGTCGCCGCGCTGCGCGGGGTCGCCGGTCCAGCCGAGCCCTCCGTCGACGGGACGGGCGCTGCGCACGATGTGGTCGGCGACGGCCCCGGCCTCCGCCTCGAAGGAGCTCTCGCCGGTGGCCCACCCCGCCTCGGCGAGGGCGAACATCACTCCCGCCAGGCCGTGGTGGAGGGAGAGGTCGGCCTGCTCCCGCCAGGTGGCGGCGAGGTAGCGGGCCCCGGCCACGGCGTCGTCGAAGTAGCCCTCGTCCCCGGTGGCGGCGGCGAGTTCGAGGAAGAACAGGACGATGCCGGCCGCCCCGGAGTACAGCGACAGCGGCTGGCCGGGCATGGCCGAGCGGCCTCGCGTGTCGGGGTTGGCCCGCCAGTGCCGCCCGTGCCCGTCGTCCACGGCCGCGGAGCGGATCCAGCGCGCGGCCCTGACCGCGGCGCTCAGCGGGGTCTCGGCCCCCGGTTCCGGGCTCATGGCGGCTCCTTCATGTGACCAGACCACCACTTTACCCCCATTTCCTACAGGATCAATAGGTAATATTGGTGTCCGCGGCGTCGACGACGACCGCCCGAGCATACGGGCAGGTTACTACGCCGGCCGGCGACCCGCCGGAGCAACGGCACATCCGGAGCGTTGGGCACGATTTGTCATGACATTCTGATGTCCGCTAGCCTGATCACGGAGCGTATCCACGGGAGGGCAGATGACCGCGAAGCTCGCCATCGATCTGGACCGGTCCAGCCCGGTGCCACTCTACTTCCAAGTGGCCGAGCAGATCTCCGAGGCCATCCAGCGAGGCGACCTGCCGCCCGGATCCAGGCTCGACAACGAGATCCTGCTCGCCGACCGGCTCGGCCTGTCCCGGCCGACCATCCGCCAGGCGATCCAATACCTCGTCGACAAGGGCCTGCTGGTGCGCAAGCGGGGCGTCGGCACCCAGGTCGTGCACGGCCAGGTCAAGCGCTCGGTCGAGCTCACCAGCCTCTACGACGACCTGCGCAGGGCGGGCCAGGAGCCGGCCACCCGGGTGCTGGCCCTGGAGTCCGGACCCGTGGACGAGAAGATCGCCGCCATCCTCGGCGTCGCCGCCGGCACCGAGGTGCTGCGGATGGAGCGGATCCGCTACGCCGCCGGGGAGCCGCTGGCCCTGCTGCACAACTGGCTGCCCGTCGGCCTGGCACCGCTGACCGCCGAGAGCCTCCAGGAGCGCGGGCTGTATGAGCTGCTCCGCTCCGCCGGGGTGCGGATGCGCGTGGCCAACCAGCGCATCGGGGCGCGCGCGGCCACCGCCACCGAGGCCCGGCTGCTCGACGAGCGGCGCGGCGCGCCCCTGCTCACGATGCTCCGCACCACCTACGACGACCAGGGCAGGGCCGTGGAACACGGCTCCCACGTCTACCGGGCCTCGCACTACTCCCTGGAGGTCACGCTCATCGAGCGCTGAGCCCTCGGAACGGTCCCGGGAGGGCGGGCCGGACCCCTGACCGCCCCACAACGACAAAAATCCTGAAAAAGGTGTCGACCTGGACAGTTGTTTAGGGTGTTTTGTCCTCTTGGGACGTGCCGGGAGGGAACGGCCGGGAAAGAGCTAGGCGTATGACCTCAAATACGGGGGACGCCGATGCGCGGCCGGGAGCCTGAGTGGGCGGCGATCCTCAAACTGCTGGGGACCGCCGCGGACACGACCGCGAACGTGGTGCTCGTGGAGGGCGAGCCCGGGATGGGCAAGAGCCTCCTGCTCGCCGAGGCGGCGACCGTCGCGGCCGCGCGGGGCACGGCGGTCGCGACCGGCCGGGCCGACGAGCTGGGACGGCTGACGCCGCTGGGACCGCTGTTGTCGGCCCTGGAGGAGTCACCGGCCCCCGTGGCCGTCACCAGGAGCGACTTCCCCGACGGGCCGGGCCTGCTGATGTGGCTGGCCGAGCGGGTGCGGGCCGCGCTGGAGAGACGGGCGAGACCGGGACCGCTGCTGGTGACCCTGGACGACCTCCAGTGGGCCGACCCCGCCACGCTCATGGCCCTGCGGACGCTGCCGTCGCGGCTGGCCTCCCACCCGCTGGCGTGGCTGCTGGCCCGCCGTACCACCTCCGGCGGCGGCGACTCCGGCCTCCTGTTCGACCTGCTCGAACAGGAGGGGGCCACCCGGATCCTGCTGAGCCCGCTCGACGAGGAGACCGTGTCCGAGGTGGTCGCCGACACCCTGAACGCGGCCCCGGGAGAGGAGCTGGCGGAGCTGGCGGCGCAGGCGGGCGGGGACCCGTCCCTGCTGCTGGCGCTCCTCACCGGGCTGCGTGAGGAGAACGCCGTGCGGGTGGGCTCGGGCGTCGCCCTGCTGACCGGGACGGCGCTGCCCCGGCGCCTCCACGCCGCCGTCCGGCGGCGCCTGGCCGAGGTGAGCGCCAGGACCAGGCACCTGCTGGAGGCGACCGCGCTGCTCGGCCGCTCGTTCTCCCCGGGGTACGCGGCCGAGATGCTCGGCCAGCCGCCCGCCGCGCTGCTCCCCTCCCTGGAGGAGGCGCTCGCGGCCGGCGTGCTCGTGGTCGCCTCCGACAAGCTGGCCTTCCGGAACGAGCTGGTGTGGCGGTCGATCGTCGACACGGTGCCCGCGCCGGTACGGCAGGCGCTGCGCCAGCAGATCGGGCAGGGCCCGCCGGCCCGTCCGGTCCCCCGGCACCAGCGCGCCGACGGCGCGGCCGCCGACACCCTCGTGCTGCTGTCCCTGCTCGCCTGGGACGAGGGCAGGCTCGCGCGCGGCCTGGAGCTGGCCCGCGAGGCCGTGGAGCTGCCCGGCAGCGGGCGCCACCCGCAGCCGCGGGCCGTCCTGACGACGATGCTGACCGACCTCTGGCTGCTCGACGAGGCGGAGACGGTGCTGGCCGGTGCCGTGGAGGAGGCCGCCGGGCAGCCCGAGTGGGCCGCCGAGATACCCGTCCTCCGCGCCCGCCTCGACCTCGCCGCCGGCCGGCTGGGCAGCGCGATCGAGCAGGCCGAGGCCGGGCTGACCGCCGCCGGCAGCCTGGGCGTGCCGGTCCTCGTCTCCTCGGCCCTGTCGGTGCTCGGCACCGCCTCACTGCGGGCGGGCGACCTTCCCCGGGCGGTCAGGTATCTGGAGAGCGACCTGGCCAGGGGGGTGCGGGACGCGCCGCCGTACGCGCGGCTGCGCTCGGAGCTGACGGCCGGGCGGATCAGCGAGGCGCGCGGCGGCGCGGCGAGCGGGATGAGCTCGCTCAGCCAGGTCTACGACGCGCTGCCCAGGCACACCGGGGCGCTGACCAGCGACCCGACGGCGGCGGCGTGGCTGGTGCGGGTGGCGATGGCGGTGCGGGACGAGCGCCGGGCCGACGCCGTGGTGGACGCGGCCGAGGGCATCGCCTGGCGCAACCCCCGCCTGCCCAACCCCTCGGTGGCCGCCGCCCACGCGCGCGGCGTGCGCGAGCGCGATCCGGACGCGTTGGTCCGCGCCATGACCGAGCACACCGACCCGTGGGCCAGGGCCTCGGCCGCGGAGGACCTCGGCGTGCTGCTCGGCGCCGACGCCGGCGCCCGCGACCTGGCCGTCTCCAGCCTCAACAGCGCGCTGCTGTGCTACGGGTCGGTGGACGCGATCCGCGACGCGGCACGGGTGCGGGGCCGGCTGCGGGCGCTGGGCGAGCGGCGCCGCCACTGGGTCCGGACCGACCATCCCGTGTCGGGGTGGTCCAGCCTGACCGGCACCGAACGCGCGGTCTGCGATCTCGTCGCCCAGGGGGTGACCAACCGCCAGGCGGCCGAGCAGATGTTCATCAGCGAGCACACCGTCGCCTTCCACCTGCGCCAGGTCTTCCGCAAGCTCGGCATCCGCTCGCGTGTCGAGCTGGCCCGGCTCGCCGTGCAGGAGAGCGTCCGCCCCGATCACTGAGGTGCCTGCCACCGCGTGAAGTGCTCGTGCACCAGCCGGATCGCCATGGACCCCTCTCCCACCGCCGAGGCGACCCGCTTGATCGACTGGCTTCTGACGTCACCCACCGCGAAGACGCCCGGCATGCTGGTCTCCAGGGGCAGGCCGTCGTCGAAGCCGGTGAGGACGAACCCCCTGTCGTCGAGGGCGATCTCGGGGGCGAGCCAGGTCGTGCAGGGGTCGGCGCCGATGAACACGAACATGGCCCGGGTGTCGATGCGCGACCGCTCCCCGGTGTGGGTGTCCTCGGCGACGACGGCCTCCAGGGCGTGGGCGCCGGCCAGCTCGCGCACCTCGGTGTGGAGCATCACCTCGACCTTGGGATCGTTCTCGATCCGGTCGATGAGATAGCGCGACATGTTCTCGGCGATGTCGTCACCGCGGATGAGCAGGCGGACCGCGACGGCGTACTCGGCCAGGAAGATCGTCGCCTGCCCCGCCGAGTTCCCCCCGCCCACGACCACGACCGCCTCACCGCGGCAGAGCCCGGCCTCGCTCAGGGTGGCGGCGTAGTAGACGCCGTTGCCCTCGAAGTCCTCCAGCCGTGGCACGCCGAGTTTGCGGTAGCGCGCTCCGGTGGCGATGACGATCGTGCGGCCCTCGATCGGCGGCTCGTCGCGGAGCCCCACGGTGTAGTGCCCGTCCCGCCGCTTGAGCGAGGTGGCCTCGGCGGGCACGCCGAGGTGCGCGCCGAACTTCTTGGCCTGGATGACGGCCCGCTCGGCGAGTTCGCCGCCGGAGATCCCGGTGGGGAAGCCGAGGTAGTTCTCGATGCACGAGGAGGTGCCCGCCTGGCCGCCGGCGGCGACCGCGTCGAGCACCACCGTGCGCAATCCCTCCGACGCTCCGTACACCGCGGCGGCCAGGCCCGCGGGACCCGCTCCCACGACGACGAGGTCGAAGACGTCCTCCGGCACCGACGGCACCGGCAGGCCGAGCTCGCGGGCCAGCTCGGCGTTGCCGGGATTGCGCAGGACCTGCGTCCCGCCCAGGATCACCACGGGCGTCTCGTCCGGCGCTATGCCGAGGTTGCGCACCAGCGCCTCGGCCTCCCTGTCCTTCTCCAGGTCGATCCATCGATGCGGCACCCGGTTGCGGGCGACGAACTCCCGCAGCCGCCGGGTGTCCGGCGAGTAGCGGGAGCCGATGATCCTCAGCCCCGCCCCGCTGCTGATGAGCAGCGAACGGCGGATCAGGAAGGCCCGCAGGATCAGGTCCCCCAGCTCCGGATCGTGGGCGACGATCTGCCGCAGGCGCCAGGTGGGGACCGCCAGGACCTCGCCCGCCTCGCAGACGACCGACGTCGTGAACGCCTTCTGGCCGGTGAGCAGCCCGAGCTCGCCGAGGAACCGGCCCGGCCCGTGGACCCGCACCACCCGTTCGTCCTGGATGACGGCCGCCTTGCCCGCCAGGATGACGAAGAAGTCGGGGCAGTCCTCGCCCTCCCGGAGCAGGACGTCGCCCGGCCGGGTGGGCCGCCGGCCCCCGTGGGGCGCCAGCCTCGCGATCTGCTCGTCGCTCAGCCGGGGAAAGGCCCCGTGGTGATCGGGGGTCTCGGCGAAGGCGTCCATCTCAGCCGCCCTCCCGCCCCGCCGTCGCGATCGCCCCGTCCACCCAGGTGCGCAGCTCGGCGGCCGGAGCGGTGCCCGCCCGCTCGGCCACGACCCGTCCGCCGCTCATCACCATCAGGTAGGGGATGTTGCGGACGGTGAAGCGCTCGGAGAGCTTGGGCGAGCGGTCCACGTCGACCTTGACGAGTTTCACCGTGCCCGCGAGGTCCTCGGCGACCCGGTCGAGCGCCGGGCTGACCATCCGGCAGGGCCCGCACCACGCCGCCCAGAAGTCCACGATCACCGGGACCGGCGAGCCCTCGGCCACCTCGGCGAAGTCGTCGTCGCCGGCCTCGGCGAGCCAGGGCAGCGGCCGATGGCACCTGCCGCAGCGCGGAGCGCTCGACGCGGCCGCGGGGACCCTGTTCTTCTGCCCGCAGTTCTTGCATTGCACGATATTTGATGACATGCCCGCTTCTCCTCACTCGTAGGTGACAACGAGCTCGCCTTCGGCCAGTCCGACCCGGACCACGGCGCCGTCGTGCACGTCACCGGTGAGCAGCGCACGGCCGATGCGGGTCTCGACCTCCCTGGCGATGAACCGGCGCAGCGGGCGCGCGCCGTACACCGGGTCGTACCCCCGCTCGGCGATGTACCTGCGCGCGTCTTCGGAGACCTCCAGCCGTATCCCCCGCTCGGCGAGCCGCACCCGCAGCTCGCCGAACATCAGCTCGACGATGTGCTCGATCTCCTGCGGGGTGAGCGGCTTGAAGATCACGATGTCGTCGACGCGGTTGAGGAACTCCGGACGGAAGTGCGAGCGCAGCTCCGCCATGACCTGCTCCTGCGCGTCGTGCTTGATCTCCCCACTCGACGTGACGCCTTCGAGCAGGTAGATCGAGCCGAGGTTGGAGGTCATGATCAGCACGGTGTTGCGGAAGTCGACGGTCCGGCCCTGGGCGTCGGTGAGCCGGCCGTCGTCCAGGACCTGCAGCAGCGTGTTGAAGACGTCGGGGTGCGCCTTCTCCACCTCGTCGAAGAGCACCACCGAGTACGGCTTGCGCCGTACGGCCTCGGTGAGCTGGCCGCCCTCGTCGTAGCCGATGTAGCCGGGAGGGGCGCCGACGAGACGGCTGACCGTGTGACGCTCCTGGTACTCGCTCATGTCGATGCGGATCATGTTGTCCTCGGTGTCGAACAGCGCCGCCGCGAGCGCCTTGGCCAACTCGGTCTTGCCCACGCCGGTCGGCCCGAGGAAGATGAACGACCCGATCGGACGGCGCGGGTCCTTGATGCCGGAGCGGGCCCTGATGACGGCGTCGGCCACCAGCCGCACCGCCTCGTCCTGGCCGATCACCCGCTCGTGCAGGATCTTGTCCAGGTGCAGGAGCTTCTCCCGCTCCCCCTCCTGCAGGCGGCTCACCGGGATGCCCGTCCACCTGGAGACGATCATCGCGATCTCGTCCTCGGTCACGACCTCGCGCAGCAGCCGCCCGGCGCCCTGCTTGCTGCGCAGGCGTTCCTCCTCGGCACGCAGTCGCCGTTCGAGCTCGGGCAGCTTGCCGTGCCGCAGCTCGGCGGCGCGGTTGAGGTCGTAGTCGCGCTCGGCGCGCTCGGTCTCGGTACGCACCCGCTCGATCTCCTCGCGCAGGGCCTGGACGCTGCGCAGCACCTGCCGCTCGGCCTCCCACTGCGCCCGCATGGCGTCGGCCTCGGCCCGCAGGTCGGCGAGTTCCTTGCGCAGCTCCTCCAGGCGGGCCCTGCTCGCCTGGTCCTCCTCCTTGGCCAGCGCGGCCTCCTCGATCTCCAGCCGCATCACCCTGCGGGTGAGCTCGTCGAGCTCGGCGGGCATCGAGTCGATCTCGGTGCGGAGCATCGCGCAGGCCTCGTCCACCAGGTCGATGGCCTTGTCCGGCAGGAAGCGGTCGGAGATGTAGCGGTGGCTCAGCACGACGGCGGCCACCAGCGCCGCGTCCTGGATCGTCACCCCGTGGAAGACCTCCAGCCGCTCACGCAGGCCGCGCAGGATCGAGATGGCGTCCTCGACCGAGGGCTCGTCGACCATCACGGGCTGGAAGCGGCGCTCCAGGGCGGCGTCCTTCTCGATGTGCTTGCGGTACTCCTCCAGGGTCGTGGCCCCGATCATGTGCAGCTCGCCGCGGGCCAGCATGGGCTTGAGCATGTTGCCCGCGTCCATGGCGCCCTCGGCCGCGCCCGCGCCCACGACCGTGTGCAGCTCGTCGACGAACAGCAGGATCCGCCCCTCGGCGGCCACGACCTCGGTGAGCACCGCCTTGAGGCGCTCCTCGAACTCGCCCCGGTACTTCGCGCCGGCCACGAGGGCGCCCATGTCGAGGCTGAAGATCACCTTGTCCCTCAGCCCCTCGGGCACGTCACCGTTGTCGATCCGCTGGGCGAGACCCTCGACGATGGCGGTCTTGCCGACTCCGGGGTCGCCGACCAGGACCGGGTTGTTCTTGGTCTTGCGCGACAGGATCTGGATGACGCGGCGGATCTCGCTGTCGCGCCCGACGACCGGGTCGAGCTTGCCCGCGGCGGCGTCGGCGACCAGGTCCCGGCCGTACTTCGCCAGCGCCTCGTAGGCGACCTCGGGCATCGCCGAGGTGACCCGCTGGTGGCCGCGGACCGCGGTGAGCGCCTGGAGGAAGGCGTCCCTGCTCAGCCCCTGCTGGTGGAGCAGCCGTCCGGCGGAGCTCTCGCTGCCCTCCTCCAGCAGGGCGACGAGCAGGTGTTCCACCGAGACGTACTCGTCCTTGAGCCGGCCGGCCTCCCGCTTGGCCGCCTCCAGCAGGCGTGACAGGCGCTGGGTCACCCGGACCTGGCCGGGATCGACCCCGGGGCCGCCGACCCGGGGGCGGCGCCTCAGCTCGGCCTCCAGGTCGGCGACGAGCCGCTCCACGTCGACGTCGGACCTGAGGAGCAGACGAGGTATCAGGCCGTCCGGCTGATCCAGCAGCGCCAGCAGCAGGTGCTCCCCGTCGACGTCGGTGTGCCCGAAACGGAGCGCCTTGGTCTGCGCGTCGTGCAGCGCCTCCTGCGACTTCTGCGTCAGCTCGTTCACGTCCACTGCGGTCCTCCTGTAGTGCCTGTAGTGCCGGGACGGCTGCGCTGGGCCGCCTCCAGTTCCGCGATCCGGTCGAGCAGGTCCACCACGAGGCCGAGCGCGGCGTAGTTGAGCGCGAAACCGGCGCGCAGGCGCTGGATCCGGGCCATGGCGTACACCTGGGACAGCGGGAACCACAGGGCCCCGGCCGCGTCGCGCTGTGCGTCGAGCACGCCGAGGGTGACGAGACGGCGCACCAGGTCCGGGTGGGTCCCGGTGGCCCAGGCGAACGCCTCCAGGTCCAGGCGCCGGGGTCGGGTCAGTGCGTAACTCATCGCCGCCTCCACGGAACGGGCCGCCGGGACCTCACGGACGGCCGGGCCGGCACCGCCTCCGGAGCCGGCCGCCGGGACCTCGCCGGCGGGCGGGTCATCGTCCTCTCCTGGGATCGAACTCCGAGGCCACGGCGAGCTGCTCGAACAGCCTCCGCTCCTGCTCCGACAAGGTGGGCGGGACCATGATCCGCACCTCGGCGAACAGATCACCCGGTGTGCCTCTCGGGTTCGGCATCCCCCGGCCGCGCAGCCGCAGCCTCCGGCCGCTGGAGGTCCCGGCGGGCACCTTGACCTTGGCCTCGCCGCCCGGGGTGTCGACGGCGACGGACGCGCCGAGCGCCGCCTCCCACGAGCTGACCGGGAGGTGGACGTGGATGTCGCGCCCCTCGACCCGGTAGCGGCGGTGCGGCGCGATCCTGACGATCAGGTAGAGGTCTCCGGCGGCGGCCCCGTCACTGCCCCGGCCCCCCTGTCCCGCCAGGCGGATGCGCTGCCCGTCGGTCACCCCCGCCGGCATGTTGACCTCGATCCGGCGGCCGCCCACGGTGATCGAGCGGCGTCCGCCCCGGTACGCCTCCTCCACGGTCAGCTCGATCTCGGCCTCCTGGTCGGCACCGGGGATCGGCCCCCAGCCCCGGCCCGCCCGGCCGGCCCGGCCGCCGAACAGCCCCTCCAGGAGCTCCTCGAAGTCGGCGCCCTCCCCGAAGCCCGCCGGTCCCCCCGGACCGGCCCCGGCTCCCGCCCTGGCCCCGGACCCGGCCCGCCTGCCCCGCCCGGCCCTGGCACGGGCCCAGGTCTCCGGGTCCACGTCCTCGGGCACCTGGCGGAAGTCCGCTCCGAACGCGTCGTAGCGGCGGCGCGTCCCGGGGTCGGACAGGACGCTGTAGGCCTCCGAGATCTCCTTGAAGCGGTCTTCGGCGCCCGGGTCCTTGTTGATGTCGGGGTGGTAGGCCCGCGCGAGTTTGCGGTAGGCGCTCTGGATCTCCTCCTGGCCGGCGCCTCTCGGCACCCCGAGGATCTCGTAGAAGTCGCGGGGCGCGGCGGCCATCATTCCCCCTTGGCCACCACGACCAGTGCGGGCCGCAGCTGCCGCTCACCGTCTCCGTAGGCCGGCCGTACCACCTGCAGGACCGTCCCCTCGGGCACGTCCTCCTGCGCGAGCGTGGCCACCGCCTCGTGCCGTGCCGGGTCGAACACCGTCCCGGCGTCGTCCCGGCGCGGGAAGCCCAGGCGGGCGAGCACCTCCAGCGCCTGGTCCCGGATCACCTGCAGCCCCTCGACGATGGAGGCCGGATCGCTCTCGGCGTGCTCCAGCGCGCGTTCCAGGTTGTCCAGCACGGGCAGCCACTCGGCGGCCGCCCGCGCCCGTTCCTCGGCCCCCACCCGCTCGGTGTCCCGGATGACCCGCTTGCGCAGGTTGTCGAGGTCGGCCAGGGCGCGCCGCCACCTGCCCTCCAGCTCCTCGTTCTGCCGCTGGAGCCCGGCGGCGCGGGCCTGGAGCTCCGCCACGTCCGGGGCGGCCTCGGCGCCCTCCCTGGGGACGTCCTCCGGTCCGGGCGCGTCACTCATCGGTCGTGAACTCCGCGTCGATCACGTCGTCGTCCCCGCCCGCCCGCTGGCCGCCCTGCGGGCCCTGGGCTCCCGGAGCCCCCTGGGCGCTGCCCGCCGGCTGCCCGGCGGAGGCGACGGCGAGGCTCTGGTAGACCTGCTGCAGCTCCGAGGTCAGGGACCGGAGCCGGTCGAGCGGGGTCTCCTGCTGCTTGACCGCCTCACGGGCGTCGTTGACGAGCATCTCGGCACGCGCCTTCTCGTGGACGGGCACCGCCTCCCCCAGCTCCTTCAGCCGCCGCTCCACCTGGTAGGCGGCGCTGTCGAGCTCGTTGCGCGCGTCGACCACCTGCCGCAGCCGCGCGTCCTCGTCCCGGTGCTGCTCGGCGTCGGCGACCATGCGCTCGACCTCGCGCTGGTCGAGGTTGGAGCTCTCGCTGATGGTGATGCGCTGTTCGGCGTTGGTGTCCTTGTCCCGGGCCGAGACGTTCACGATCCCGTTCGCGTCGACGTCGTAGGTCACCTCGATCTGGGGCTCGCCGCGCGGCGCGGGCCTGATGTTCTCCAGCCGGAACCGGCCGAGGACCCGGTTGTCGGCGGCGCGCTCGCGCTCCCCCTGAAGGACCACGACGTCGACGGCGCTCTGGTTGTCCTCGGCGGTGCTGAACACCTCGGTACGGCGGGCCGGGATCGTCGTGTTACGGTCGATGACCTTGGTCATGATCCCGCCGAGCGTCTCGATGCCCAGCGAGAGCGGCGTCACGTCGAGCAGGACGACGTCCTGCATCTCGCCCTTGATGACGGCCGCCTGGACCGCGGCGCCCAGCGCCACGACCTCGTCGGGGTTGACCGTCATGTTCGGGTCCTTGCCGCCGGTCATGCGGCGCACCAGGTTCTGCACGGCGGGCATCCTGGTCGAGCCGCCCACCAGGATCACCTCGTCGATGTCGTTGGGGGTGAGCCTGGCGTCGGCTATCGCCTGCTCGACCGGCCCCTTGCAACGTTCCAGGAGGTCGGCCGTGATCTCCTCGAACGTCGCCCGCCGCAGCGTGGTGTTCAGGTGCTTGGGGCCGGAGGCGTCCGCGGTGATGAAGGGCAGGCTGATCTGCGTCTGGGTGACCGCCGACAGCTCGACCTTGGCCTTCTCCGCCGCCTCGAACAGCCGCTGCAGCGCCTGGGGGTCGTTGCGCAGGTCGATGCCGGTGTCGCGCTGGAACTCGTCGGCGAGGTGGTCGACGATGCGCCGGTCGAAGTCGTCGCCGCCCAGATGGGTGTCGCCCGAGGTCGACCGTACCTCGACGACGCCCTCGCCGATGGTGAGGATGCTGACGTCGAACGTCCCGCCGCCCAGGTCGAAGACGAGGACGGTCTCGTTCTTCTTGCGGTCCAGACCGTAGGCCAGGGCTGCCGCGGTGGGCTCGTTGACGATCCGCAGCACCTCCAGGCCCGCGATCCTCCCGGCGTCCTTGGTCGCCTGGCGCTGGGAGTCGTTGAAGTAGGCGGGCACGGTGATGACCGCCTCGGTGACCTTCTCCCCCAGGAACTTCGAGGCGTCGTCGACGAGCTTGCGCAGCACCTGGGCGGCGATCTCCTCCGGCGCGTAGAGCTTGTCGTGGACCTTGAAGCGCACCGCCCCGTCCGGTCCGGGCACCACGTCGAACGACACGGCGTTCATCTCGCTGGTGACCTCGTCGAAACGGCGCCCGATGAAGCGCTTGGCCGAGTAGATCGTTCCCTTGGGGTTGAGGATCGCCTGCCTGCGGGCCAGCTGCCCGACCAGGCGCTCGCCCTGCTCGGTGAAGGCCACGACCGACGGCGTCGTCCGGGAACCCTCGGCGTTGGGGATCACCGTGGGCTGGTTGCCCTCCATCGTGGCGATCACCGAGTTGGTGGTGCCAAGGTCGATCCCGACCGCTCTTGCCATGCTGACCTCCAGTGTGGGCACTACAGCCGACACTCGTCCTGCGGCGGGCCGGCCACATCTTCAGAGCTGGTGATCCCGCCCCCGTGAGCCGTGGGCCGGCCGGGACGGCGGGCGGCCCGCCGGGCCGGAGAGGCGGGTGGCCCCGGCCCGCGCCTCCATCGCCTGGAGGCGCTCTCCCGCCACCGGAGCGCGGCCGGGACCCGCGCGTCTAGAACTGCGGGGTCTGCGGGGTCTGCGGGGCCTGCGCGGCCTGCGGGGTGCCGACCTCCAGGAGCCTGCGCGCCTCGGCCGCGCGGTCGATCGTGACCAGCACCTGGTAGCGGTTGGCGACTATCGCGCTGGAGGACAGGAAATCCCGTTTGCCGCCGGTCAGCGCGTGACCGATCAGGCCGAAGATCGCTCCGGCGATGGCGCCCCAGACCAGTGCCCACAGCACCAGGAGGAAGGGGAACCGCCCGGGAGTGAAGATCGCGAGAAACAGGCCGATCAGCAGGCCGATCCAGGCACCCGAGGCCGCGCCCATGCCGGCGGCGCGCAGATAGGTCAGCCGGCCGAGCACTCTCTCGACGAGCCGGAGGTCCGTTCCGACGATCTTGGCGTGCTCGACCGGGAACTTCTGGTCGGAAAGGTAGTCGACGGCCCTCTGGGCCTCTTCGTAGGTGTTGTAGGAGGCCACCGGTTCGTAGGCGATCGACGTGGGCTCAGGTCGCATGGCGCTTCCCTTCACGATGAGTCTTACCTCCTCACCGTGACCGCGTCACTGCGGACCGCACATCCCCAGGTCTGGTAGTCACGCCGTGCCGGCGGGCTCCTCGGCCTCCTCGGCGGCCATCTTGGCCGCCCGGCGCTTGACGAACAGCGTGGTCGCGACGCCGAACAGCACCGCCAGGCCCAGCCCCGCCCAGGAGAAGCCCTTGAGCCACTGCTCGGCGACCCTGCCCAGGTAGTAGACGACCGCGGTGGTCCCGCCCGCCCAGGCGATCCCGCCGAGCACGTTGGCGGTCAGGAACTTCCAGTACGGCATGCGCAGGGCCCCGGCGAGCGGACCGGCCAGGATGCGCAGCAGCGCGATGAACCGGCCGAAGAAGACCGTCCACATGCCGTAGCGCTCGAAGTAGCGCTCGGCCTTGGCGATGTGGGAGGGGCCGAAGTGCTTGGGGAACCTGCGGCCCAGCCGGTCGAACATGGGCTTGCCGCCCCTGCGGCCGATGGCGTAGCCGACGGAGTCGCCGACGACGGCCCCGACGGTGGCGCAGACGCCGACCCAGACCGGGCTGACCACGCCCTGTGCCGCCAGCAGCGCGGAGCTGACCAGGACGATCTCCCCGGGCAGCGGGATGCCCAGGCTCTCCAGCCCGATCACCAGTCCGACCAGGGCGCAGATCCACACAGGGGGGATCGCCTGGAGCCATTCGTCGACATGCATGACGGACACCTTATTCCGTCGGCCGGGTCGCTCCCGCCCTGTCGTCAGGCTCCCGGGCGGGGCCGCGCCCCGTGGCGGGCGGTGCACGCCACGGGGGCGTCCGCCCTCCGCCGCGGCCTCACCCGACCTGGCGGATCGCGGCATGGGCCGCGTCGCGCATCATGGCGTGCAGGACGGCGTTGGACTCCCGGTCGGTGCGGACCTCGACCATCCGCAGGCCCTCCCCGCGCAGCGCCTTGGACAGCTGCTCGGGCTCGCCGACGTAGGTGTACGGGGTGCCGGTGGCGGCGGCCACGTGAGCCAGGTCCACCCCGTGCCCGGTGCCGAAGACCCGCTCGAACGGGTCGCGCAGCGCGGCCTGGGGCAGCAGCGAGAAGATGCCGCCGCCGTCGTTGTTCACCACCACCAGGCACAGGTCGGGACGGGGCTCGCGGGGGCCGAGGATCAGCCCGTTCTGGTCGTGCAGGAAGGTCAGGTCGCCCATCAGCGCGTAGGCGGGACCGTTGTGCGCCAGGGCCGCGCCCATGGCGGTGGACACCACGCCGTCGATCCCGGCGGCGCCCCGGTTGGCCAGGATCCGCAGGCCCCGGCGGGGGCGCATCGCCTGGTCCAGGTCGCGGATCGGCATGGAGGAGGCCGACAGCAGCAGCGACCCGTTGGGCAGCAGGTCCGCCAGGTCGCGGGCCAGGCGCGGCTCGCTGAGCCCGGCGCCGTCCAGCACCTCGTCGATCGCGGCCCTGGCCGCGCCGTCGGCACGGCGCCAGGAGTGCAGCCAGGCGTCGTCGCCGGCGGCGACCGGGATCTCCACCGCCTGGGCCACCTGGGTGGCCGAGCGGGTCGGGTCGGGCCAGCGGGTCAGGTCGGGGGCGACCACGATGTGCTCGTCGGCGTGCCTGAGCCAGTTGAGCAGCGGCCGGGACAGCCCGGGGCGGCCCAGGGTGACCACCACCTCGGGCCGGTGCCGGTCGGTGAACTCCGGGGTGCCGAGCAGGAAGTGGTAGGCCGACATGGCGTGGTCGCCGTAGCGGGCGCCGCCGTTGGGCTCCGACAGCACCGGCCAGCCGGCCATGCCCGCCGCCGCGACGTATCTGCGCACGTTGGCGGCGCCGTCGCCGACGACCAGCACGCCCCGCCTGGTCGGCGGCAGGTGCAGCGCCACCGCGGGGGGCGCCACCCGGGCCCGGATCCAGGGCCCGTTGGCGTCGCCCTCCAGGGACTCGCACCAGGAGGCGTCGCCGTCGGGGATGAGCGGCTCGCGGAAGGCCAGGTTCAGGTGGACCGGGCCGGGGTCGGACGGGCCCAGCGAGCGCTGGTAGGCGCGGCAGGCCAGCGACCGCCAGTAGGCGACCTGGCCGGGCCGCTCCTCCGGCACGCCGACCTCGCTGAACCAGCGGACCGCGGTGCCGTACAGCTTGATCTGGTCGATGGTCTGGCTGGCGCCGGTGTCGCGCAGTTCGGGCGGCCGGTCGGCGGTGAGCAGCAGCAGCGGCACCCCCGACTCGTGCGCCTCGATGACCGCCGGGTGGAAGTTCGCCGCGGCGGTGCCGGAGGTGCAGATCAGCGCGACCGGGCGCGCGCCGCGCCGGGCCAGGCCCAGCGCGAGGAAGGAGGCCGAGCGCTCGTCGATGCGCACGTGCAGCCGGATCCGGCTGTCGGCGTGCACGGCCAGGGCCAGCGGGGCCGAGCGCGAGCCGGGTGCGAGCACCACGTCCGTGAGACCGCAGCGCACGAGCTCGTCGACCAGCACCGTCGCGAGCGCGGTGGCGGGATTCACCGCACTGCCTCCTCTAGCCGTCGCACCCCGGAAGGTGACTGCCTCTCACGCCCTGCCGGGGGCGCCCCGCCCATCGGGGGGCGGGGCGCCCGGGGGCCGGCGCCCCTCTGCCTCATCGCGGCCGGCTCGTCAGGGCCGGCGCGGGAACTTGCCGAAGTCGGGGGCGCGCTTCTCCTTGAAGGCGTCGCGGCCCTCCTGCGCCTCCTCGCTCATGTAGTAGAGCAGGGTGGCGTCACCCGCGAACTGCTGCATGCCGGCGGCCCCGTCGGTCACCGCGTTCAGCGCGCCCTTGAGCATGCGCAGCGCCAGCGGCGACTTCTCCAGCATCTCCCGGGCCCAGGCGACGGTCTCCTCCTCCAGCCGCTCCAGGGGGACGACCGCGTTGACCAGGCCCCAGTTCAGGGCGGTCTGCGCGTCGTACTGGCGGCACAGGTACCAGATCTCGCGGGCCCGCTTCAGGCCGACGGTCTCGGCCAGCAGCCAGGAGCCGTAGCCTCCGTCGAAGGAGCCGACCTTGGGACCGGTCTGGCCGAAGACCGCGTTCTCGGCGGCGATGGACAGGTCGCAGCAGACGTGCAGCACGTGGCCGCCGCCGATGGCGTAGCCCGCGATCATCGCGATGACCGGCTTGGGGCAGCGGCGGATCTGCACCTGCAGGTCGAGCACGTTGAGCCGGCCCACGTGCGGGGTGGACTTGTCGACGTAGCCGTCGTCGCCGCGGATCTTCTGGTCGCCGCCGGAGCAGAAGGCCCTGTCCCCCGCGCCGGTGAAGATGATCACGCCGACCCCGGGGTCCTCCTGGGCGACGTTGAAGGCGTGCCTGAGCTCGAAGAGCGTCGTCGGGCGGAAGGCGTTGTGCCGCTCCGGCCGGTTGATCGTGATCTTGGCGATGCCCTCGGCGGTCTCGTAGACGATGTCCTCGTACTCGCCCGACCGCTCCCAGTCGGCGGCGCGCACCTGGACGCTCGCCGGCACGGGACCCGCCTCGCCCGCCACTCGCTCGTCCGTGCCCGGCTCGGCTCGCTCCGTGCTCACGATCGTCTGGCCCCTTCCGCTGTGCCGAGGTGCCCCTCGGCTGTTGTCCGGCTTGTCGGCACTAACCTTACGACTGTGATGACCGGTTCCGTGCACCCGGAGCAGCCTCGACCGCAACGGGAGCTGCACGCCGTCGTGCTGCCACCCGGGCCCGAGCTGTTCCAGGCCGTCGACGCGGCGCTCGACGGCCGGGGCCCCGCCGTGCTGCCCCTGTCGCCCGCCCTGCCCGCCCCGGCGCTGCGGGCCACGCTGGAGGCGCTGCGCCCCACCCACGTCAACGGCGTACGGCACGCGCACGGCGTGGGGGTCCCTTCCGAGGTGGCCGTGGTCATCGCCACCAGCGGCACGACCGGCGTCCCCAAGGGGGTCCAGCTGTCGGCCGCGGCCCTGCGCGCCTCCGCCTCGGCCTCGCTGCGCCGGCTGGGCGCCCGGCCCGGCGAGCGCTGGCTCTGCTGCCTGCCGCCCTCCCACGTGTCGGGCCTGCAGGTGCTGGTCAGGTCGCTGCTGAGCGAGACCGCGCCCATCGTGCACGACGGCTTCTCCCCCGAGGCGGTGCTCGCCAGCGGCGCCGACCACGTCTCCCTGGTGCCGACCCAGCTGCGCCGGCTGCTGCCGGCGGACCTGTCGGTCTTCAGGACGATCCTGCTGGGCGGCGCCGCCGCCCCCGCGGACCTGCTCGCCGCGGCCCGCGCCGCCGGCGCCCGGGTGGTCACCACCTACGGCATGAGCGAGACCTGCGGCGGGTGCGTCTACGACGGCGAGCCCCTGCAGGACGTGGATCTGAAGATCGGCGACGACGGCCGGATCCGCCTCGCCGGCCCCGTGCTGTTCTCCGGCTACCGGCTCCGCCCCGACCTCACCGCCGCCGCCCGGGACGGCGACTGGTTCCTCACCTCCGACCTCGGCACCCTGACCGGCGGGCGGCTGCGCGTCCTGGGCCGGGCCGACGACGTCATCAACACCGGTGGCGAGAAGGTCGTCGCGGCGGCCGTGGCCGCCGTCGTGGCCGAGCATCCGGCGGTCGCCGACGCCGCCGTGGTCGGCCGCCCCGACCCCGAATGGGGTGAGCGGGTGGTCGCCGTCGTCGTCTCGGCCGCTCCCCCGTCGCTGGCCGAGCTCCGCGCCTTCGCCAAGGAGCGGCTGCCCGCCTACGCCGCCCCCGCCGAGCTGATCGTCCTGCCCGAAATACCACTTTTGCCCAATGGCAAGCCAGACCTCGCGACCCTCCGTTATGGTCTTCGACGGGAACCATAGGGGCGGCTCCGCACGTCAAACAGACAGCCGAAGCAGGAAGGACGAGCCCGATGAACATAACCCGCAAGACGTGGGTGTCCGCCGGCATCGTCAGCGTGGTCCTCGCCGGCGGCATATCCGTCGCGGCGGCCGCCGCGACGGGCAGGATCAGCAAGAACGGCGACCCCGTGCCCGCGCTGGAGGGCAACCAGCCCGCCTCCGAGGGCACGCCGGCCACCCCCGCGCCGGACCCGGCGGCCTCCCAGGGGACGGTCCCGCCCGCGGAGGACTACGTGGTCTCCAGGGAGGTCAACCCCGACCCGGAGAAGGTCACGCGCTACTGGACCGAGCAGCGGCTGGAAGACGCCCAACCGTTACCCATGCCCGTGGTCGAAGGACCTGTGAACGTCACTGAATAGGCCATACCAGCCGCTCAGGAGGGGTGGATCGCGGTAATGGCGGTCCACCCATCATATTTTCCCCGTCAAGTCGGGAACAGAAAGTTCTTGGCTGGGGTTATTGGTACTGGTGCGCAGAGCGGCCCCCTCGCCGCCCCACCCCACAACCTGTAAGCAGAAGACTCCGTGATGGAGGAGGTGTCCTCATGCCCCAAACCGCCGTGGTGCCCTCACCTGAGGCCCCGACGACCCTCGAACAGCTCCTTGACCGAGGGCGAGTCCAGGGTCACCTTTCACTCGCGGAGCTGCGCCACGCCTTCGCCGAGGCAGGGATCAGCCCGACCGAAGGCAGGTCGATCCTGCGGGAGCTCACCGAGGCGGGCGTCAGCCTGGCCGCCGAGAACGAGCCCACGCTCGCGGCCTCCGCCAAGAAGTCGGCCGCCAAGACCGCCACCCGCAAGACCGCCGCCCGCAAGACGAAGGCCACGCCCGACAGGCCCGTCCAGGACAAGAAGGCGGCCGTCGCCCGGACCGAGCCCGCCGCCAAGGACGTCAAGAACGTCGACTCCGAGATCGACGAGGATGAGTGGGCCGCCGCCGAGGAGGCCGAGCTGGAGGCCGAGCCGACCCTGGACCTGGACGACCAGTCCTCGGTCATGGGCGACTCGGTGCACACCTACCTCAAGTCGATCGGCCGCCGCACGCTGCTGACCGCCGCCCAGGAGGTCGAGCTCGCCAAGCGGATCGAGGCGGGCCTGTACGCCGAGTCCAAGCTGGAGGCCGAGCCGGGCCTGTCCGCCGCGATGCGCGACGACCTGGAGTGGGTGGCCGAGGACGGCCGCCGCGCCAAGGACCACATGCTGGAGGCCAACCTCCGGCTGGTCGTCTCGGTGGCGAAGAAATACACCGACCGCGGCATGGCCCTGCTCGACGTGGTCCAGGAGGGCAACCTCGGCCTGATCCGAGCGGTGGAGAAGTTCGACTACACCAAGGGCTACAAGTTCTCCACCTACGCCATGTGGTGGATCCGGCAGGCCATCCAGCGCGGTTTCGCCGACTCCGCCCGCACCATCCGGCTGCCGGTCCACGTGCTGGAGATGCTGTCCAAGCTGTCGCGCGTCGAGCGTGACATGCACCAGCGTCTCGGCCGCGAGCCCACGCCCGAGGAGCTGGCGGTCGAGCTGGACAAGACTCCCGACCAGATCGAGGAGCTGCTGCGCACCAGCCGCCAGCCGATCAGCCTCAACGCCACCATCGGCGAGGACGGCGAGACCACCATCGGCGACCTCATCGAGGACGTCGACTCGCCCGAGGCCTCCGAGGTGGTGGACCGCCAGCTGCTCGGCGAGCAGCTGCGCGGCGTGCTCGGCAACCTCTCTCCCCGGGAGGCGAAGATAATGGCCCTGCGTTTCGGCCTCGTCGACGGCAAGCCCCACACCCTCGACGAGATCGGCAAGCACCTCGGCCTGACCCGCGAGCGCATCCGTCAGCTGGAGAAGGAGTCCCTCTCCAAGCTGCGCCACCCCAGCAACACCCGTCCGCTGCTCGACTGGGCCAGCTGACCTCCTCAGGCGCCGCCGCGACCGTCCGCGGCGGCGCCTCGCCATGTCCGGCCCCGGCCGGGCCCGGCGGCCCCTGACGGCCGATGAGCACCGAGACCCCCGAGCAGACCCCCGTGAACTACCACCAGGCGAAGCGGGAGAAGATCGCCGCCGCCATCACCGCCTGGCAGGCCAC
>NZ_JBSFPS010000139.1:0-25497 GCF_053588315.1 Streptosporangium sp. NPDC003464
GCCCCCCGCCCGGGGCCCCCGCGCCGGCCGGGCCCGCAGGCCCGCAGGCCGGTCAGTGGACCGCCTCGCTGACGGAGGGCTGGTCGAACTGGGTCCGGTAGAGCTCCTCGTAGCGGCCGCCGGCGGCGAGGAGGTCGAGGTGCGTGCCGCGCTCCACGATCCGGCCGTCCTCGATGACGAGGATGAGGTCCGCGGCCCGGACGGTGGAGAGCCGGTGCGCGATCACCACCGAGGTCCGCCCGGCCAGGGCCTCGCCCAGGGCCTCCTGCACCGCGGCCTCCGAGGTGGAGTCCAGATGCGCGGTGGCCTCGTCGAGGATCACCACCCGCGGGCGGGCCAGCAGCAGCCGCGCGATCGTCAGCCGCTGGCGCTCACCGCCGGAGAGCCGGTAGCCGCGCTCGCCGACGACGGTGTCCAGCCCGTCGGGCAGCGCCTCGATGAGCTCGGCGAGCCGGGCGCGGCGCAGCACCTCCCACAGTTCCTCCTCCGAGGCCCCCGGCCGGGCCAGGAGCAGGTTGGCGCGGATCGACTCGTGGAACAGGTGGCCGTCCTGCGTCACCATCCCGAGCGTCTGGCGGATCGACTCGGCGGACAGGTCGCGGACGTCCACGCCGGACAGGCGCACGGTGCCCTCGTCGGCGTCGTAGAGCCTCGGCACGAGCTGCGCGATCGTCGACTTGCCGGCGCCCGAGGAGCCGACCAGCGCCACCATCTGCCCCGGCTCGGCCCGGAAGGACACCCCGTGCAGCACCTCGACACCGCCCCGCGTGTCGAGGGCCGCGACCTCCTCCAGTGACGCGAGCGACACCTTGTCCGCCGACGGGTAGGCGAACCGCACCCCGTCGAACTCCACCGACACCGGCCCCTCGGGCACCCGCCGGGCGTCCGGCCGCTCGGTGATCAGGGGCTTGAGGTCCAGCACCTCGAAGACCCTCTCGAAGCTCACCAGCGCGCTCATCACCTCGACCCGCGCGCTGGCCAGGGCGGTCAGCGGGGCGTAGAGGCGGGTCAGCAGCAGCGCCATCGCGACGACGGCGCCCGGCTCCAGCTGCCCCCGCAGCGCGTAGAACCCGCCGAGACCGTAGACGACGGCGAGAGCCAGCGCCGAGACCAGCATCAGCGCGGTGACGAAGACCGACTGCACCATCGCCGTGCGCACCCCGATGTCACGCACCCGGCGGGCCCGCGTGACGAACTCGGCCGACTCGTCGGCGGGCCGGCCGAAGAGTTTCACGAGCGTCGCCCCGGGCGCGGAGAAGCGCTCCGTCATCTGCGTGCTCATCGCCGCGTTGTGGTCGGCCGACTCGCGTTCGAGCCGCGCCAGCCGGGTGCCCATCCGCCGCGCGGGCAGGACGAACACCGGCAGCATCAGCAGCGCGAGCAAGGTGATCTGCCAGGAGGTCCCGATCATCACGGCGAGGGTGAGGACCAGCGTCACGAGGTTGCCGACCACGCCGGAGAAGGTGTCGCTGAAGGCCCGCTGCGCGCCGATGACGTCGTTGTTCAGCCGGCTGACCAGCGCGCCGGTGCGGGTGCGGGTGAAGAAGGCGATCGGCATGCGCTGCACGTGGTCGAAGACCGCGGTGCGCAGGTCGAGGATCAGGCCCTCGCCGATGCTCGCCGACAGCCACCGCGTCATCAGCCCGAGCCCGGCCTCCGCCACCGCGATGACGGCGATGAGCACGGCGAGCACGACGACGGTCTCCAGCGCCAGGCCCTTGACGATCGCGTCGACGACCCGGCCCGCGAGCACCGGGGTCGCCACGGCCAGGGTCGCCGTCACGACGCTGAGCAGCAGGAACCAGGTGAGAAGCCTACGGTGTGGCCGCGCGAACCCGGCGATGCGCCGCAGCGCGGCCCTGGAGAACGGCCGCTTCTCGTCCTGCGCGTTCATCGCGTGGTAGAGCGACGTCCACGCGGTCACTTCCATGTCCATCGCATGTCTCCGGTGTCTGGGGGGTGGTCTCCGACTTTTTCATGGAGCACCGACAGAACCCGTGGGCCGGAGCCGTGGATGCGGCGGGTCCCTCCGGGGGGCGCGGTGATCGCGTCGGTCGCCGGGGTCACGCGTGGCTCCGCCGTGGCGGACCTCCCGCGGGGCCACGACGTCGCCGGCGTTCCCCGGTGGCGACACAAGAGGACACTAAGACCTCAACTTAACCTGAGGTCAACCGCTCCGACCTCGGACGGGGTCAACCACTCCGACCTCGGACGGGTCAGCCGCCCCGACCTCGGACGGGGTCGACCGTCCCGACCTCGGACCGGAGGACGTCCGTGCCCATCCCGCCCATGGGCAGCCGGAGGGCCTGCCTCCCTGGGGAGGCAGGCCCGTGGACCCCGGACGGCGTGTCGCGGCGGTGAAGGGGGTCAGGGGTCCCGGTCCCGGGGCGGCCGCGTTCTCCGCGGGAGCCGCACCCGCCCCGGTCCGCCGGTCAGGACGTCACAGCACACTGCCCCCTGTCCTGCTTGACGGGCCCCTCGGGGTTCGGCCGCACGTCGAAGTCGAAGATCTCCGTGGGCAGGTAGAGCGAGCAGCAGGCGTTGGGGATGTCGACGATGCCGCTGATCCGGCCCTCGATGGGCGCCGAGCCGAGGAGCAGATACGCCTGCTCGCCCGTGTAGCCCCACCTCTTGAGGTATTCGATGGCGTTGAGGCAGGCCCGGCGGTAGGCCACCGTCGCGTCGAGGTAGTAGTTCGTGTTGGTGTCGTGGTCGACCGAGATGCCGATGAACGACATGAACTCCGAGTAACGCGGCTCGACGTTGCCGGGCATGAAGATCGGGTTCGTGCTGACGCCGTACTTCTCCATGCCGCCCTTGATGAGATCCACGTGGAAGTCGATGAAGCCTCCCATCTCGATCGCCCCGCAGAAGGTGATCTCACCGTCGCCCTGGCTGAAGTGCAGGTCCCCGCCCGAGAGCTTGGCGTCCTTCACATGGACGGGGTAGAAGACGCGCGCCCCGCGCGTGAAGTTCTTGATGTCGTGGTTGCCGCCGTTCTCCCGGGCGGGAACGGTGCGGGCGCCCTCACGGGCGATCCGGTCGGCCACCTCGCCGGTCGCCGTCCCCGCGAGGGTGTTGTCGCGCAGCGGCGGCAGGCCCAGGGCGGGGACCCGGTTGGGATCGGTGTCGATGAGGGCCTGCTCCCGCTGGTTCCAGCTCGCCAGCAGCTCCGCCGACGGCGCCGTGCCGAACAGCCCCGGGTGGGTGATGCCGGCGTATCGGACGCCGGGCAGGTGGCGGGATGTCGCGTATATCCCGTGGAAGTCCCAGATCGCCTTGTAGGCGTCCGGGAAGTAGTCGGTCAGGAACCCGCCGCCGTTCACCTTGGCGAACACGCCGGTGTAGCCCCAGCCCTGCCCCGGCGCGTCGCCGACCTGCTGCGGCACCGGACCGAGATCGAGGATGTCGACCACCAGGAGGTCACCCGGCTCCGCCCCCTCGACCCCGATGGGCCCGCTCAGCATGTGCGCGAGGGTGAGGTCGACGTCCCGTACGTCGTTGGCCGAGTCGTTGTTGTGCAGTTGCGCGTCGGTCCATTCCCGGCATTCGACGCGGAACTCGTCCCCGGGCTTCACCATGGCGACCACAGGTA
This sequence comes from Streptosporangium sp. NPDC003464, assembly GCF_053588315.1. NCBI lineage: Bacteria > Bacillati > Actinomycetota > Actinomycetes > Streptosporangiales > Streptosporangiaceae > Streptosporangium > Streptosporangium sp. NPDC003464. Next base: position 3,596 of record NZ_JBSFPS010000139.1, read on the forward strand.
TGTCCGGGTGCCATCGGTTGTGACCCGGTACTTCCTGGTCACGCATCGACTTTGACTGGTCCACGCTGAACACGACTTTTGGCATGACGAGTCCTCCTCTTGAATTCGGTACGCGGTGATCCGGTAGCTGCCAGGTCACATCACCTCCTCACCGGTGCCGGCCCCCGCCGGACCACCGGGAACGGCTCGCGGGCGGGCTAGTGCGCCGGGATCGTCTCCCCTCCGGCGGGTCCGGCCCGGCTGGAGAGCGCGCCCCTCTTCCTCGTCAGCGGCCACAGCGCGCCGAACACCACCACGCCGAACACGACCAGGACGATCGCGAGGACGTTCTGGTCCCAGCGCTGCCAGTAGCCGGTGAGGATGAGGAACGACGGAATGGCCGCCGTGACCCATCCCTGGATCGCCGTCACCCAGCCCGTGTAGGTGGTGAGGTGGTCGTGCTTCAACCCCAGCAGCAGGAAGAAGAGCAGCCACAGGAACGACCAGTAGAGCCAGATGACGCCGAACGGCCTGTCGTTGAGGATCCGGAAGTTCGCGAACGAGTAGCCGAGCGCCATGATGGCCACGAACAGCGAGAAGTAGCCGATCCCGGTGGTGTCGAACCCGCCGAGCAGGCCGATCCCCACATAGAGATAGGTGAACCCGAACAGGAAGATCCCCGACGCGCCGAGAATCACATTCGTGTCGCCGCGGGACATGATGATCATCACGGTGGGCGTGATCACCTGTAGCGCGCCGACGAAGAGGTTGAGGATGGCCGTCGCCCGCGGCTCGACCTTCCCCAGCAGCATCAGCCCGTTGATGAAGAGCACCGCGCCGACGTAGAGCAGTCCAACCGCTCCCAACCGTGACACCCCCTAGTGCCGGTGATGGGATATTCAGGTGGGCGACGTGATCCACCTACGCCGTGCGGCGGCACGGCCGCGCCCAGGGCCGTGGCAGCCGTGGAGGCGTCTGGACGCCGGCCTTCGCCGGGTCAGACGTCGCGGAGGGACGTAGGTGGACGTGTTGTGCCGTCCGCCGTTCACGGCCGTGGCAGGCGTGCCAGTGCCGGATGCGGCGGGCGTGGTGGGTGTCTGCGGGGGATGCTTGAGACGACCTCGGGGGCCTCCCGGCTCCGCTCGTCCAGGTCGAGCGCGGCCGACAGCGCCGGATGAACCCGGGACAGGCCCGGTGGGGAGAAGACGCGCCGGGCACCGCGTCCGCACGCGGAGCAGTCACGAGATGCCGGTGCGGTCCCTATCGGCAGCTGGACGTCGAACCGGCCGCACTCTCGGCAAAGGTATTCATAGGTCGCCATAGGCACCTCCACTCCGCCCGCCCGAGAACGACGCCTCTCACGCCCGGCCCTCCGGCTGACGGGACCACGGATCCGGAACGGATCGGGCCACAGTTCCGGACTACCCGAAATCCGATCGGCCTGTCAAGGTCCGGACGCCGCCGGCCGTCGCACCGCGCCGGAAGCGTGACGGGACGCAAATCCGCAGGCAAAGCAGGCTCTACGCGGCAGCCGTACGGCCCGGCTCAGCGTGATGCGCGGCGGTAGGCCCCGCGAGGTCAGGGGGAGGACACCGGCTGGAGGGGGCCGGCCGTGGAGGCCGCCGCCCGGGTGCGTTCCGCCCAGCGTACGGCCGGCCCCATCGCGGAGCCGGCCAGCAGGAACAGGCCGCCCAGCAGGAGCCAGCCCGGCGGGCCCCAGGTGACGATCAGGGCGGTGAGCAGCAGGGGGCCGAGCATCCGCGCGACCGCCGTGCCGGCGCCGAAGAATCCCTGGTACTGGCCCTGCCTGTCGGGCGGGGCCAGGTCGAAGCCGATCTCCCAGGCGCCGGCGGCGTGCATCATCTCACCGAGCACCTGCAGGCAGGCGGCCACGAGCAGGGCGGCGCCGGCGGCCCACGCCGAGGGGCCGGCCGCCGACAGCGCGAACGCCGCGCACGAGGCGAGCATCACCAGGCCGGCGTGCCGTACCGACCGGGAGGCGGTGTCCAGGCCGCTCACCCGGCGGGCCACCCTCACCTGCAGGAGCACCACGCTCAGCGTGTTGAGCACCAGCAGCGCCGAGACCGTCCAGCTCGGCGCCTGGGTCCGCTGCACGATCCACAGGGGGATCACCAGGCTGAGGAGGGGCATGTACAGCAACATGATCATGTTGAGGAGTGCGATCAGCGCGTAGGGCCGGTCGCGGAGCACCGCCAGCGCCGGCTCCCCGGCGGGGGCGGGCGGCGAGGACGGCACGGCGGGCAGCCGGAGCAGCACCAGGGCGGAGACCAGGAAGCTCAGGGCGTCCATCGCGAAGACCGCCAGATACCCCTGCTGGGTGTCGAGGTGCAGGGCCACCCCGCCGAGCGCCGCGCCGACCGCCAGCCCGGCGTTCACCGTCGCCTGCAGGTGGGCCCGGACCCCGGTCCGCTCGGCCCGCTCCACCAGCCCGGCCAGCAGCGCCTGCCGGGCGGCTCCGAGGCCGCACTGGCAGCAGGTGTAGAGGCAGGCGGCCAGGACGAACAGGGGGAAGGACCGGACGAACAGCAACGAGCCGACCGCGGTGCCGGTCGCGACGGCCAGCAGCGCCGCCGTGCCCCGGGCCCCCCGCCGGTCGGCGAGGTGCCCGAGCGGGACCCCCGCCAGGAACCCCAGGGCCCAGCCGAGGGTCAGCCCGGAACCGACCTGGGTCGGGGTGAGCCCCACGATCCGGGTGAAATACAGCGCCGAGCACACGTAGTAGGCGCCGTCACCGAAGGCGTTGGCCAGCTGCGCCAGCGCGAGAACCCGGGGCGGCCCGGAGGGCGGGAGGATCCTGCTGGACACGATGGGCCTCCTTGGTCATCACCGCTGAGCCGGGTGATGCGGAGGCCGATCGCCGCGTCCATCCTCGCCCGCCGTGCGCGCTGTGCGGTTCACACCGTAAGGAGCGGGCCGGCCGAGCTTACAGGGCCAAATCCCGACGGATCGATTGGGCCGGTGGCCCCTCGCCCACGGCTACCGGGCCTGCTCCAGCAGCTTCTCGGTCCCGACGAGGCGCACGCAGATGGCCAGGCCGGTGATGGCCAGTTCCACCTCCTCCAGCTCCGGGTAGGTGGGCGCGATGCGGATGGTGCTGTCGCGGGGGTCGTCGCCGTAGGGGTGGGTGGCGCCCGCCGGGGTCAGCGCGATGCCCGCGCCGGCCGCCCGGCGCACCACCTCCCGCGCGCAGCCCTCCAGCACGTCGAGGCCGATGAAGTAGCCCCCCTCGGGGCTGGACCAGGACGCCAGGCCGGTGCCGCCCAGCTCCTTGGTGAGGATCAGGTCCACCGCGTCGAACTTCGGCCGGATCAGCTCGCGGTGGCGGCGCATGTGCTCCAGGACGCCCTCCTCGTCGCGGAGGAACTCCACGTGGCGGAGCTGGTTGAGCTTGTCGGGGCCGATGGTCCCCTTGGCCATGTGCCCGAGCAGCCAGGCCACGTTGGCCGGGGAGGAGCCGAAGAAGGCGACGCCGCCGCCGCTGAAGGTGATCTTCGAGGTGGAGCCGTAGACGAAGGCGCGGTCGGGGTTGCCGCTCTCGGCGCACAGCGCCAGCAGGTCGGCGATCTCCACCGGGGTGTCGGTGAGGTGGTGCACGGCGTAGGCGTTGTCCCAGAAGATCCGGAAGTCCGGTGCGGCGGTGGGCATGGCCGCCAGACGCCGCACCGTCTCGTCGCTGTAGGAGACGCCGCTGGGGTTGCTGTATTTCGGCACCGCCCAGATCCCCTTGATCTGGGGGTCTTCGAGCACGAGCCGCTCGACGACGTCCATGTCGGGGCCTTCGGCGGTCATCGGCACGGGGATGAGCTCGATGCCGAAGCGCTCGCACAGGGCGAAGTGGCGGTCGTACCCGGGGACCGGGCACAGGAACGCGGTCCGCGGCGCGTCCACCCAGCGGCCCTCGCCACCCGGGACCCCGCTGAGCAGCGCGTGGACGATGGAGTCGTGCATCAGCGAGAGGCTGGAGTTGCCCGCCGCGATCAACTGGCCGGCGGGCACCTGCAGCAGGCCGCTGAAGATCTCCCGGAGCTCGGGCAGGCCCTGCAGCCCCCCGTAGTTGCGGCAGTCGGTCCCGTCGGCGGCCGTGTGGCCACCGGGCCGGGTCAGGAGGGCGGAGGCCAGGTCGAGCTGCCGCCCCGACGGCTTGCCCCGGGTGAGGTCGAGGGAGAGTCCTCGCTGGACGAGCGCTTCGTAGTCGCGCAGGGCGCGCTCACGCTGCGCGGTCAGCTCATCGAGGTTCAGGGCCGAAAAGCTCACGGGGATTCCTTCGCCTGCCGATCGCGGGTGGGCTTCGAAGGATAGAAGACCTGCGGGAGCGACCGGAAACCGGGCCGGACCGGGCTGTGCCATGCCATACCGCCGGCCCCCACGGCACCGGACCCTCCGCCGGCGGCGGCGGTCACCGTAGGATCCCGCTATGGCGGAGGTCATGGGACGAGACGGGACATGGACGTTCGACGGCGAGATCCTGCGGATCGTGCCCGGCCGTGACCGGGGCGTGAACAAGCTGCGGCAACTCCTCGGCGAGGTGGCGGTCCCGCTGGCGGCGGTGGCCGGCATCGCCTACGAGCCCGGCAAGAAGGGCGGGCGGCTGCGGTTGCGGCTGCGGGAGGGCGCCGACCCGTTCACCCAGGCCGCGCGGGGGCGGATCTCCGACGCGGCCGACCCCTACCAGCTGGCCGTCGACGCCGACCGCACGGGCGTCGCCGGATACTTCGTCGACGAGGTGCGCAACGCCCTGGTGATCGATCAGGTGCCCGACGGGCCCAGCGACCGCTATCTGATGCCCGGTCCCGGGCTGCCGCTGACGGTGTCGGGGGGCGACGGCACCGCGACGTTCGACGGCGAGTCGATCCGCCTGGAGTGGAACTGGGCGGTCGAGGGGGTCAAGAAGTCGGCCGGTCCCCAGCGTCTGCCGCTGAAGGACCTGGACGGCGTGGACTGGATCCCGGCCGCCGGGCTGGAGAACGGGCACCTGCGCTTCAACCTCCGGGGCACGGCGCACAGGCTGGCCCCCAAGCACGACCCGCACTGCCTCGTGCTGTGGGGCATGGACAAGGAGACCCGGACGGCCGCGCTGTTCGTCGCCGCCGTCCTCGCCCGGCTGCCCCACCCCTCGGCCCCTCCGGAGCCGCCGCCCGCTCTCGAGGCCCCGGCGCCGGCCGCCCCCGCCCCCGCCGGCGACGACCCGGACGCGCTCCTGCGCCGCCTGCGCGAGCTCGGCGACCTCCGCCGGGACGGCGTGCTCACCGAGGAGGAGTTCACCGTCGCCAAGCAGGCGCTGCTGGGCCGCTTCTGAGAGACGCCCGCGCGGGAGACGGCCCGGCACAGGAGGCGACCCGGCCAGGACGACGGCCCGGCGCGGACGACAGCCCGGCGCGGATGACGGCCCGGCGCGGGAGGCGGCCCGGCGCGGGAGGCGGCCCCGGAGCCGGCCTAACGGCACTGGGCGAGCATGACGGCCTTGTCGGCCCGGGTGACCGGCAGGCCGTATTTCAGGGCGACCTGGGCGAAGCGTACGACGTAGGCGCAGCGGATCCGGCGCGCCGGCGGGAGCCACGAGGCCGGGCCCGAGCCGCCCTTGGCCTGGTTGGCGCCGCCGTAGACGGGGATCAGGTTGAGCGGGTCGTTGGCGATCCGCATCCGCTTGGCCATCGGCCAGCGGGAGGCGCCCATCCGCCATTCGTAGAACAGCGGGATCACGTGGTCGACCTGGACCTGGTCCGCCCGCTCCTTGCGCCACCGGATCGTCCGGCCGGTGTAGGGGTCGCGCAGTCTCATCGCGACGACGACGCAGTCCGAGCCCCGGCGGTATCTCACGTCCTCGCCGTCCCGGGCGAGCAGGTCGTTGCGGGTGCCGCAGCCGTTACGGGCGTACGGCACGCCTCTGGCCGTGTCCGCCCAGTTGTCGCCGAACCGGGCCCGCGTGTAGCCCGTCCTGGGCCCCATCCCCCTGGTCCGCAGCTTCTTGATGAGCCTGACCGCCATGCCCCTGTCACGCGCCGACCTGAGCGGGGCCAGGCCCGGCAGGGTGCCGTGCGGGTTGTCGAGCGGGGCGGCTCTCGCCCGGCTCTCCAAGGCGGCTCTCGCCTGACCGTCTCCCTGCGTCCCCAACGAGAACATCACCGCGGCGCCCAGAACGGCGGTGACCATCCCCCGCATGCCCACCCATGCCTCCATGAAGGATTACCGGTCGAAACATGACCGATGCCCGCAATGGGGTTGGTTGACACGGAACGTCAGGACGCATCTGCGTGGCGCCCGGGGAACCGGCCCTAGAGCCAGCCCTTCTTCTTGAAGATCAGGTAGAGGATGGACGAGGCCACGAGGATGGCGGCGGTGGAGGTCCAGAAGCCGAGCGACTGGCCGAAGCCGGGATAGGGCACGTTCTGGCCGTAATATCCGGTGATCATCGTGGGCACCGCGATGATGGCCGCCCAGCTGGTGATCCGCTTCATGATGTCGTTGAGCTTGAAGCCCTGCTGGTTGATGTGGGCCTCCCGGATGTTGCCCACCAGCTCCCGCAGGGAGTCGGTCCACTCGCCCGCCCGCAGGGCGTGGTCGTAGACGTCCTGGTAGTAGGGGTCCAGCGCCGGGTCCAGCATGTCCACGCTCCTGCGGAGCAGGCTGCCGACGACCTCGCGCACCGGCACCGCCAGCCGCCGGAACCGCACCAGCTTCTTGCGCATCTCGAAGGTCTGGCGCTGGATGTGGACCCGGTCGCCGGCGTCCTCCTCGAAGAGGTCGTCCTCCAGCGCCTCGACCTGGTCGTCGAGTGCCTGCAGCACCTCGAAGTATCCGTCCACCACGTAGTCGAGCAGGCCATGCAGCAGGTACGGCACGCCGTACTTGGCCATCTCGGTGTTGGCGTCCCAGCGCCTGATCACCTCGTCGATGTCGAAGTGAGGGTTCTCCCTGACGGTGACCAGGGCGTGCTTGGTGACGAAGATCGATATCTCGATGAGTTCGAGACGTTTTTTCACCAGCTTGGCGCCGTAGACGGTCAGGAACAGGTGGCTGTCGTAGGTGTCCAGCTTGGGACGCTGCTGGCTGTGGAGGGCGTCCTCGACGGCCAGCCGGTGCAGGCCGAGCTCCTCGCTGATCTTGTCCAGGTCCGCCGACGAGGGCGAGCACAGGTCGAACCACACCACCGCGGAAGGGTCTGCGAGGTGATCGGACACCTCGTCAACGGAGAAGCCTTCGGCTTCCAGGACTCCATTGCGGTACAGACGGGTGCGGTCCATGCCCGTCAACACTAGACGAGTAAGTCCTGGACCGGGTCGGACGAGTAAGCCCTGGGTCGCGCTGGTGGACATCGACTTCGAGGTGCACGGGCCGCCCGAGCTCGTCGACCGCATCCGCGCCCTCTCCGCCCACCTCGCCACCGCCGCACCGCCTGATCCGACCCCGCGCCGGCGCGCCGGGCGGTGAGTGATCGCCCCCACACCGGCGGGGCCGGCTCGACCTCGGACCGCACGGCGGCCGGAAGGGCCTCAGGCCGCCATCGGCGCCCCGAGGAGCCGGCGGATGTGCCGGACGGCGGTACGGCCGGCGCGGTTGGCCCCGATGGTGCTGGCGGAGGGGCCGTAGCCGACCAGGTGGACGCGGGGGTCGAGGACGGCCCGGGTGTCCTCGACCCGGATGCCGCCGCCCGGCTCACGCAGGTGGAGCGGGGCCAGGTGGCCGACGACCGGCCGGAAGCCGGTGGCCCACAGGATCACCTCGGCCCTGACCAGCCGGCTGTGCCCGGCGGGCGCCGTGTCCCACCTCACCCCGTCGGGGACGATCCGGTCGAACATCGGCAGGCGGTCCAGCACCCCGGCCGCCCTGGCCGCCCTGACCTGGGGCGTCACCGGATAGCCGGTGGCCCCGACCACGCTGCCCGGCGGGAGCCCGGCACGGACGCGGGCGTCGACCCGGGCGACGGCCGCCCGGCCGGCCTCCTCGTCGAACGGCCCCTCCCGGAAGACGGGAGGACGGCGGGTCACCCAGGTGGTCGTGGTGATCTCGGCGATCTCCATCAGGAGCTGGACGGCCGAGGCGCCGGCGCCGACCACCACCACGTGCCGGCCGGCGAACTCGTCCCGGGTGACGTAGTCGGCGGTGTGGAGCTGCCGCCCGAGGAACGTCTCCTGACCCGGGTAACGCGGCCAGAAGGGGCGTTCCCAGGTGCCGGTGGCGTTGATCAGTGCCCGGGGGGACCAGTCGCCGGCCGAGGTCTCGACCAGCAGCCGCCCGGCCGACCCCTCCCGGACCGCCCGCACCGTCACCGGGCGGCGCACCGGCAGGCCGAAGGTCCGCTCGTAGGCGGCGAAGTATTCGGACACGACCTCCGACGAGGGCCGGGTCATGTCGACGACGCCCATCGGCAGGCCGGGGAGATCGTGCACCCGGTGCGCCGCGCCGAGGGTCAGGGACGGCCAGCGGAACTGCCACGCGCCGCCGGGACGCGGGGAGCGGTCGAGGACCACGGAGTCGATCCCGGCCCTGCTCAGGAAGTAGGCGCTGGACAGCCCGGCCTGCCCGGCCCCGATGACCACAACGTCGATGTCCGTCACGTTCCCTGGCAACCGCCCGCGCCCGGCGAATAATCCTGCGCCCGCGGGGCAGCAGCACATATCACGACAGACGCAGCCCGAGATTCACAACAGACGCAGCCCGAGATGAGGTCACATGATAGTGCTGGGACTCCTCCTGATCGTACTCGCGGGCGCGGCTGTGGTCGCGGTCTCCTGGGATGAGGCCGCCACAGCCACAACCCCCGCATCGTTCACGGTCTTCGACCAGACGGTCCAGCTCTCCCAGCTGGAGTTCTTCTTCGCCGGCGCCGCCACCGGGGCGCTGTTCCTGCTCGGCCTGGCGATGATGTTCAGTGGGATGCGCCGCTCCGCCACCCACCGGCGCAGGATCCGCACCTCCCGGATGGAGGCGCGTGACCGCGTCGCCCGCCTGGAGGAGGAGAAGCGCGAGCTGGAGCGGAAGCTGGAGGAGACTCCGGCGACCGCCGCGGCCCCCGCGGTCGACCGCGACCGTGACGGCGTCGACGACCGGGCCCAGACGGCGGCGCGCCCGCCGGTCGACCGTGACCGTGACGGCGTCGACGACCGCGGCGAGACGACGGCGCCCCACCCGAGGATCGAGGTGCCCCGTCAGCACAGCACCGACCAGCTCGTCGCCGGCCGCCACGGCCGTCCGGGAGACGGCCGGTAGCCTCTCCCGCCCGCTTCTCCCCCCGACCCCTCCGCCGGTGCGGCTATGCATGCCGTACCGGCGGAGGTCTGTGTCCGCGGCCCCGGCGGCCACGCCCCGGGCGGCTACGGCCGGTCCACCGCCGGTCGCCCGTCCCGCGCCACCGGTCCGTCCCGCCGGCGACCGTCCGTCCCGCCGCCGGTCTCCCGGCCTGTCCGCGGGGGTGGACGTTCACCGCCTGCCGAGCTCCTCGGGAGCGCTCGCCGCCTCCCCGGGGACGGCCGCCGCCGGCCGGGACTCCCGCGGCCCCTCCTCGGGCCGCTCAGGGGCCGGAGAGGACCGCGGGGCCCTCCCGCGCTGCAGGAGCGTCATGAGGCCGCCGGCCACCAGCCCCCAGAACGCTGCACCCACCCCCAGCAGGGTCAGCCCCGACGCGGTCACCACGAACGTGACCACCGCCGCCTCCCGGCTCTCCGGATACGCCACCGCCGCGGTGACCGCCGAGGCGAGCGCGCCGATCAGGGCGAGGCCCGCGACCGCCTCGATGAGCACCGGCGGGGAGAGCAGGACGAGCGCGGTGGCCAGGCCGGATCCGACACCCAGGACGATCATCGAGGCCCCGGCGGTGACCGAGGCGATCCACCGGCGCCCCGGGTCGGGGTCGGCGTCCGGGCCGGCGGCCAGCGCCGCGGTGATGGCGGCCAGGTTCACCGCGTGCCCGCCCAGCGGCGCGCCCAGGGTGCTGGCCAGGCCGGTGGCGACGAGGATGCCGCGCAGCGGGGGGCGGTAGCCGTACCCGGCCAGGACCGCCATGCCCGGCACGTTCTGGGAGGCCATGGTGACCAGGAACAGCGGGAGCGCGATGCTGACCATGGCCGCGAGGCTCCAGGACGGGGCGGTCGGCTCGGCCACCGGGCGCAGGTCCACCGCCCCCATGCCGGGCCCGGTCAGCGCGATGGCCACGACGGCGGCCAGCAGTGCCCCCGGGATCGCCCACTTGCGGGCGAAGCGGCTCAGCAGCGCCCAGACGAGCACCACGGGACCGGCCATCCACGGCACCTCGCCGAGGGCCCGGACCGGCGCGACGCACAGGTTGAGCAGGACCCCGGCGAGCATGGCGCCGGCGATCGGGGCGGGGATGGCCGCGATCCAGCGCCCCAGCGGGGGGAAGAGCCCCGCGACGGTGATGAGCAGGCCGGAGACCACGAACGCGCCGACCGCGGCGGGGAAGCCGCCCTCCACGGCGCCGGTCGCGACCAGCAGCGCCGCCCCCGGCGTGGACCAGGCGATGGTGATCGGCACCCGCTGCCGCAGCCCCAGCCAGATCGCCACCACGCCGTTGGCCAGGCAGAGCGCGAGCAGTCCGGAGGCCGCCTGCCGCTCGTCGGCGCCCACCGCGCGGAGACCGGCCAGCACCACGGCGAAGGAGCTGGCGAAGCCGACCAGCGCGGTCACCACACCGGCCAGCATGGGTTGCAGCAGGCGATTCATCGTGTTCTCCTCAGCGTGTTCCGTATACGGAACGTACATCGTGCTGCACGATAGCCTCATGGAGTCCGGCGCACAAAATTCCCGTCCCGCCCAGGAGGCCAGAACACCGGGCGTAGGCCAGCGGATCCGCAGGTTGCGTGAGGAGCGCGGCATATCGCTCTCCGAGCTGGCCCGGCGCGCGGGCATCGGCAAGGCCACGCTCTCCGGCCTGGAGAACGGCACCCGCAATCCCACGCTGGACACGCTCTGGGCGGTCACCGCCCAGCTCGGCGTGCCACTGGCGCTGGCCGTGGGGGAGAGCGGCCCCGTCCCTCACGGCACCGCCGTGGAGGGCGTGCTGCTCCAGGTCTTCGAGGACGAGTCCGTCACCTACGAGCTCTACCGGCTGACGATCCCGGCGGGGGCCACGCAGGTCTCCCCCGCCCACCACGAGGGCGTCACCGAGCACATCACGGTCTTCGCCGGAGTGCTGAGCGCCGGCCCGCAGGACGCCCCCCTCCAGGCCGGACCGGGCGAGCATCTCACCTGGCGCTCAGACGTCCCGCACATCTACTCGGCGGTCGGCGGCCAGGACGTCCACGCCAGCCTGCTCATGCGCTACCCCCGCCCCCGGTCACTGCGACAGCCCCAATAAATTCTCAAAAATCCCTAAAAGTAATATTGGCCCCATGACACCACGGCCCACGGCAGTGCTGTTCTGGGCCACCGGTGTGCTGGCCTATGTCATCGCGGTCTTCCACCGCCAGTCCCTCGGCGTCTCCAGCATCGAGGCCGCCGCGCGGCTCGGTGTCGGCGCGGCCGGGCTGTCCACCCTCGCCATGCTGCAGTTGCTGGTCTACGCGGCCATGCAGGTGCCCGTCGGGGTCCTGGTCGACCGGCTCGGTTCCAAGCGCATGCTCGTCGTCGGAGCCGCCGTGATGGCCTGCGGCGAGCTGGTCTTCGCGCTGTCGGAGGGGCTGCTCACCGGGATCGCCGGCCGGGCGCTGATCGGCTGCGGCGACGCCATGACGTTCATCAGCGTGATCCGGCTGGTCAACCTCCACTTCTCGGCCCGCCGCAACCCGTTGATGGTCCAGCTCACCGGACTGATCGGGCAGCTCGGCGCGATCGCCTCCGCGGTGCCGCTGATCCAGTCCCTGCACGCCTACGGCTGGACGGCCACCTTCCTGGGCGCCGCGGGCCTGGGCGTGCTGTCGGTGCTGCTGCTGCTCACGGTGCTGCGCGACTCCCGCCCGGAGCGGACGGGACAGCCTCCCAGCCTGAAGGCCGCCTGGGCCGAGCCCGGCACCCGCCTGGGCATGTGGACCCACGCGGCCACCCAGTGCTCGGCGGCCGCGTTCCTGCTGCTGTGGGGCTACCCGTTCCTGGTCCAGGGGCAGGGCCTCGCCCCCGCCACGGCCGGCGTGCTGCTGTCCACGCTGACCCTGTGCGGCATGGCGTGCGGACCGCTGCTCGGCTATCTCGCCGGGCGCTTCCCCTTCCACCGCTCCCGCATGGTGCTCATCGTGATCGGCACCACCGCCGCGGCGTGGACCGCCGTGCTGGCCTGGCCCGGCCGCGCGCCGCTCTGGCTGCTCGTCGTGCTCGTGGTGGTGCTCGCGGCCAACGGCCCGGGGTCGATGATCGGCTTCGACTACGCCAGGACCTTCAACCCGGCCGCCCGGATCGGCGCGGCCACCGGCATCGTGAACGGCGGCGGCTTCGTCGCGAGCATGGCGGTGATCGCCCTGGTCGGCGTCACCCTCGACCTGGTCGGGGAGACCGGCCTGGCGGCGTTCCGCTGGGCCTTCGCCGTGCAGTACCCGATCTGGGCGCTGGGCGCGGTCCAGGTCCTCCGCTACCGGGGCAAGACCCGGCGCCTGCTGCTCTCGGCCCAGCCGAGCGCCCAGCCGAGCGCCTGACCGAGCGCCCAGCCGAGTACCGAGCCGAGCGACTGGCGAGCGTTTGTCGAGCACCTGGCGAGGGCCCGGACGGCGAGCGCCTGCCCGGCGGACCCGGACGGCGAGGGCTCATCGGCGGGAGCCGGGACACACGCCTGGCGGCGGCCACCGGTAGGAGCCGGGCACACGCCTGGCGACCCACCGGCGGGAGCCGGGCTACGCCTGGCGGGAGGCCACCGGCGGGAGCACGGTGAAGGGCTCGGCGAAGTGGGCGGTGGCGATCATCCCCCGCTCGGCCCTGACCCGCTCCAGCAGCTCCTTCCGCGTCGCGGCGGCGAGGACGGGATCGGTGTCGTAGAGGTAGGTCACCGCCGGGTCGGCCAGCTGCACCGGGTGCAGCACCACGTCGCCGGTCAGCACCAGCTCGCCCACCTGGACGACCTGGTGGCCCGGGGTGTGCCCCGGCGTGTGGAACACCCTGATGCCGGGCAGCACGTCCGCCTGGCCGTCCACCACCTGCACCCGCTCGCCCAGCGGCCGGACCACGTGGTCGAGGACCGCCTCGGCGGCCGCGTCGATCTCGGCCCGCTGGAAGACGTGCCGGGCGTTGGGGAAGACGGGCACCCCGCCGATCACGGCCCCGCTCGCGTGGTCGCTGTGCAGGTGCGTGATGACCACCGCGTCCACCTCCTCGGGGGCCACCCCCACCCGGGCGAGCTCGGCGCCGAGCGCTCCGGGGACCGGCGCCCAGCTCGCCGCCGGCGAGTCCTCCGGGCCGACCCCGGTGTCCACCAGCACGGTCCGGCCCACCGCGTCACGCAGCAGGTAGCAGTGGAAGTGCAGGGTCCATTCGTCGGACTCCCCGTGACAGCCGCCGGGGAACATCTCCGGCAGCGGACGCCTGATCGAGTCCCCCATCGGTCCTACGGCGTCACACAGGGGGAACACTTCGACGCCCCCGACTGTTATGGACTGATGTGGCATCCGGTCTCCTGTTCGGCACGGATTGACGGTGCTACCGTAATGGTGGGCGTGACGCACTGCAGGCTGAGCCGCGTGCGATGATCCGCCCCTTTTACCCCATTTTTTACCGCATCTGCTCCGGCACGCGGTCCCCCCTGCGAGAGGTCGATCACGACTTTTCGCCTGCGAAAGGTCCCTTATGACCACCGAAACCACCACCCGAAAGCGTCCACGCCCTCCGCAGCCGCGTGAGAGCGACGCCTACACCGAGACCGTGGCCGGCCTGCTCGACGTCCGCGACAGAACCGGCTACCTCCGCACCCGCGGCTACCTCCCCGGCCCCGACGACGTGCGCGTGCCCCACGCCCAGATCAGGCAGTACGGCCTGCGCCCCGGCGACCACGTCGTCGCCACCGCCCGCAAGCCGTACGAGAGGCTGGTCGAGGTGGAGAGCGTCAACGGCTCCACCGACTGGCGGCGGCGGCCCGACTTCGCGGACATGACGCCCATCCACCCGCGCGAGCGGCTCCGCCTGGAGACCGAGTCGGTGACCACCAGGGTCGTCGACCTGTTCGCGCCGGTCGGCAAGGGCCAGCGCGGCCTGATCGTCGCCCCGCCGAAGGCGGGCAAGACCATGGTCCTGCGGGACCTGGCCGCCGCGATCACCCGCAACCATCCGGACTGCCACCTCATGGTCGTGCTCGTCGGCGAGCGCCCCGAGGAGGTCACCGAGATGCGCGAGTCCGTCCACGGCGAGGTGGCCGCCTCCACGTTCGACCGCCCCGACCGCGACCACACCGCCCTGGCCGAGCTCGCCGTCGAGCGCGCCAAGCGCCTCGCCGAGAGCGGCCGCGACGTCGTCGTCCTGCTGGACTCCCTGACCCGTCTCGGCCGCGCCTACAACAACCTCGCCCCCGGCGGCGGGCGCACCCTCGCCGGCGGCCTCGACGCCGCGGCCCTGCTCCCCCCGCGCCGCTTCTTCGGCGCCGCGCGCAACCTCCGCGACGGCGGCTCGCTGACGATCCTCGCCACCGCCCTGGTCGAGACCGGCTCCCGGATGGACGACAACCTCTTCGAGGAGTTCAAGGGCACCGGCAACATGGAGCTGCGCCTCAGCCGCGCCCTCGCCGAGAAGCGCCTCTACCCCGCCGTCGACCTCGACGCCTCCGGCACCCGGCGCGAGGAGATCCTCCTCGACCCGCGTGAGCACCAGCTCACCTGGCGGCTGCGCCGTACCCTGGGCGGCCTGGACCGGCAGCAGGCGCTGGAGCTCCTCACCGACCGGCTCCGCGAGACCCCCTCCAACGCCGCCTTCCTCCAGCAGGTCCAGCAGGCCACCTGACCCCGGCGGGTCCGGCCCGTCCGGCCCGTTCCGCACGGGCGATCCGCGCGGCGGCCGGCCGGTCCGGCGACCACGATGCCTGGCGACCACAGTGCCTGGGGATCACGGTGCCTGATGACCACGGGCGCCGCGCGGACACGTGACCGGCGGCCGCGCTAGCGGGGCCAGTTGGCGACGACCTCCTCCCGGATGGCGTCGACGTGGCAGTAGGAGATCGCGCGCCTGCCGCGGTCCAGGACGCAGACCTTGACGTCCACCCGGGTGACCTCACCGTCCGAGGAGAGTCTGAAGGTGTCGCCGGCGCGGCAGGTCGAGCGCGGCTGCGCCCAGCCCGTGCCGCCGCCGACGTAGTGGAACCGGGCGCGGATGTAGGCGCAGTGATTGCGGTGGGGGTCACGGTCACGGAGCGTGCCGGACACGGTGAACGTCTCGGCGCTGAAGTCCGTGATCCACACGTCCGCGGCGGCGTGGCCGGAGTGCCCGGCGGCCGACCGCACCGGCCCCCAGTGGTGCTTCACGCCCGCGGCGGCGGCCGCGGCGGGGCTCGCAGCGGCGTCCGCGAGCGCCGCCGGGCCCGCGGCGCCGGCGTGCGCGGGCGCCGTCGCGAGCAGGGGTGCCGCGAACAGGGCCGCCGCGAGCACGGACGCCGGCAGCACGCCGGTGAAAGATCTCTTCCTCATACCTCCGAGTTATAGGGCCTGCGGCTTGTAGCGTCCTTGCATCCCACTGGCACCGGTGGAGCGCAGCGCGCCCCGGAGGCGGGATGATGAGGGGATGCTGGCCGACGTCGTCGAATACCTCGCCTGCCCGGTCTGCGGAGCCGGGTTCGACCTGGACGAGCGGGTTCTCCGCTGCTCCCAGGGTCACTCCTTCGACATCGCCCGGCAGGGATACGTCAGCCTGCTGACCGGCTCCCAGGCCCCCGGCACGGCCGACAGCGCGGCCATGGTGGCCGCCAGGGAGGCGTTCCTCGGGGCAGGGTATTTCGGTCCCCTGGCGGAGGCGGTCGCCGGAGCGTGCCGTACCGGCGCGGAGGTGGTCGCGGACGCGGGCGCGGGGACGGGCCACTACCTCGCCGGGGCCCTCGACCGGCTCCCGGGGGCCGTCGGGATCGCGCTGGACGTGTCCAAACACGCGATCAAGCGGGCCGCGCGGGCGCATCCCCGGCTGGGGGCGGTGGTGGCCGACGTGTGGCGGCCGCTGCCCGTCGGGGACGGCACGGTCGACGTGATCCTCAACGTGTTCGCCCCCCGCAACGGGGCGGAGTTCGCCCGGATGCTCAGGGCCGACGGCCGGTTGATCGTGGTCACGCCGACGTCGCGGCATCTCGAACCGCTGGTGGAGCGGCTGGGGCTGCTCTCGGTGGACGAGTCGAAGGAGCGGCGGGTGGCCGAGAGTCTGAGCGGCCGCTTCGTCGAGACCGGGCGGAGCGTTCACGAGTTCGGGATGACGCTGGGGCGCGGGGCGGTCGAGGCCGTCGTGGGCATGGGGCCGAGCGCCTGGCACACCGATCCGGAAGTCATGCGGAGAAAAGTGGCGGACCTTCCCGAAGTAAGCGATGTGACTGCTTCTTTCCGCATGTCTATCTTTCAGCCCCGCCCCTGATCAAGCGATGTGCTTGACAGCCACCTTCGGGACGCATGTTACTGATGTGGTATTTAGCCCGAAATTCCCACACATTAACTAAGCAAATTGAGGGCGGAAGCGACATACTGGACGGCAATCCGGCGAGCCCGCGCCTGGACGCGTGAAGCGAACGTCTTGACGGAGGGAAGCGCCATATGAAGGCGGAGGAGCGCTGGCAGGCCAGGTTCCGGGCGCCGCGCGTGACGCTGCCCGTGTGGGCGCGTCAGGCTCCGGCCCGCGCCGTCTACCGCAGCAACGCCTCCGGCGCGTGGGAGATCTACGCCTGGGACCGGTCGACGGGGATCGTCCGCCAGGCCACCACCCGGCCCAAGGGCACCTCGCACGGCACGATCGACCCCACCGGCCGGTGGATCTGGTGGTTCTCCGACACCGACGGCGACGAGTGGGGCGGCTGGATGCGCCAGCCCTTCACCGGCGGCCCCGACGAGCCGATCGACCTCGACCCCGGCTACCCGTCGGGGATCGCGCTGGCGGCGACGGGCGAGGCCGCGGTCGGCGTCGCCAGGCCCGGCGAGGGTTTCAAGATCTATGTCGTACGGCCCGGCGGGTCCGTCCGGCTGATCTACGAGCACGCCGAGGCCGCCTCCGTGGCCGCCATCTCCCTGGACGGCTCGCTGATCGCGATCAGCCACAGCGAGCACGGCGACTCCCGGCACCCCGCGCTGCGCGTGCTCCGGCAGAACGGCGACGTCGTCGGTGACCTGCGCGACGGCCCCGGCAGAGGCGTCCTCGGCCTGCGCTTCGCGCCCGTCCCGGGCGACCGCCGGCTGCTGACCCTGCACGAGCGCAGGGGCCGCCGCGAACCGCTGGTCTGGGACCCGGAGAGCGACGAGCAGCGGGAGATCTGGCTGCGCGACCCCGGGGAGATCACCGCCGACTGGTACGACGACGGCCGCTCGCTGCTCGTCGTCCGGGCCAACCGCGGGCGCACCCATCTGCACCGCTACGACCTCGCCGGCGGCCGACTCTTCCCGATCGAGACCCAGCACGGCGTGATCGACGCCGCCGCGCCCCGCCCCGACGGCTCGGTGGAGTACTCCTGGTCCAGCGGCGCCCACCCGCCGGTGATCCGGTCGAGCAACGGCCACGTGGTGATGAACCACGGCGGCCCGACCTCACCGCCGTCCGTCCCGGTCGAGGACGTGGACGTGGAGGGCCCCGGCGGGCGCATCCACGCCCTGGTGTCCCGGCCCGACCGCGGCTCGGGACCGTTCCCGACGATCTTCCTGCTGCACGGCGGGCCGACCTCGCAGGACGACGACTCCTTCGTCCCGCAGGTGGCCGCGTGGGTGGACCTGGGCTTCGCGGTCGTGCGGGTCAACTACCGGGGCTCCACCGGCTACGGCTCGGCCTGGCGGGACGCCCTCACCGGCGAGGTCGGCCACATCGAGCTGTCCGACGTGGCCGCCGTCCGGGACGTCATGGTGGAGCGCGGCGTCGCCGACCCGGACCGGCTCGTGCTGTCGGGCGCCTCCTGGGGCGGCTATCTCACGCTGCTGGGCCTGGGCACCCAGCCCAAGGTGTGGGCGGCCGGCATCGCCGCCGTGCCCATCGCCGACCATCTGGCCACCTACGAGGAGGAGACCGAGGCGCTGCGGGCCTACCACCGCGCGCTGCTCGGCGGCTCCCCGGCCGAGCAGCCCGAGCGCTACGCCAACTGCTCGCCGATCACCTACGTCGACCAGGTCGAGGCGCCGCTGCTGATCCTCGCCGGGGAGAACGACCCGCGCTGCCCGATCGGGCAGATCGAGACCTACGTGTCCCGGCTCGCCGCGCGCGGCCACGAGCACACGGTCTACCGCTACGACGCCGGCCACGGCTCGCTGGTCGTCTCCGAGCGGATCGCGCAGATGTCGGCCCAGCTCGAATTCGCCCGCAGGCACGTCAAGACGGAGATGTGACACGGCGGCGCCGCCGGGAGCCGAGGGATCGGAGAACGGCGGGGCCGCCACCGCCGGAGACCTGGGGACCGCGGAGCGACGGGGCCGCCACCGCCGGAGAAACCCGGGGACCGTGCAACGGCGGGGCCGCCGGCATCGGGGAGAACCGCCGGACACCGCGGCGGCGCCGGAGAGGCCGGCCGCTGTCGGGCGCGCAGGACCACGATCGCCATGTCGTCTATCGGGCGAGCAGGACCACGATCGCCGTGTCGTCTATCGGGCGCGCAGGACCACGATCGCCATGTCGTCGGCGCTCGGCTCGGGGGCGAAGTCCTGGACCGCCCGGCGGATCCGCTCCGCGACCGCCCGCGCCGACAGGCCCACGCACTCGGCGAACAGCTTGGCCAGTCCGCCGTCGTCGTCGAGCAGCCGGCCGTCCTGGCGCCGCTCGGTCACCCCGTCGGTCACCGCGAGCAGGACGTCGCCGTGGTCGAGGTGGACGAGCTCGGCCTTGAAGGTCGCCTCGGGGAAGACCCCCAGCAGCGACTGGGAGGTCACCACCGTGTCCACGACGCCGGTGGGCCGCAGCCGCAGCGCCTCGGGATGGCCGGCGGAGACCAGCCACACGTCCAGCCCGGTGGGCACGGGCTTGATCTCCCCGTGCAGCAGCGTCAGGAAGCGGGCCCGCTCTCCCTCGTCCAGGATCGCCTGGTTGAGCCGGTCGAGGACGGCCGCCACGCCGTATCCCTCCCGGGCGAGCAGGCGCAGGGTGTGGCGGGCCAGGCCGGTGACCGCGGCGGCCTCGGGGCCGGTGCCGCAGACGTCGCCGACCGCGAACCGCCAGGAGCCGTCACCGGCCGCGAACAGGTCGTAGAAGTCACCGCCGACCTCGTTGGTCTCCCCCGCGGGCTCGTAGACCACGGCGGGGTCGAGCCCGGGGATCTCGCCCGGCTCGTTGGGGGGCAGCAGGCTGCGCTGCAGCGCCCGGTTGGCCGCCGCCTGGGTGGCATAGAGCCGGGCGTTGTCCATGGCGAGGGCCGCGCGGCGGCCGATGTCCTCGGCGTACTGGAAGACGTCCTCGGCGAACCGGTCCGGCCGCCCCAGGCACATCGCCCCCAGCGACCGTCCCCGCGCCAGCAGCGGGATGACGAGCATCTGCGAGTCGCCGAGCTGCATGGAGCCGCCGGCCTGCGGGATCCGGGCCGTGGCGAGCTCCTCGCGCAGCCCGTCGATGCGCCGCTCGTCGGTGTGCCAGAGGTAGGCCGGGCGCTGCGGGCCGCTCCCGTCGCTCCAGGTGTAGACCGCGCACCAGGTGGCCAGCCGGGGCACGACGATCTGGGAGATGATCGCGGGCACCATGTCCGGGTCGAGGGTGCCGGCCAGCAGGTCGCTGGCGTCGGCGAGGAAGCCCATCCAGATCGGCCCCCGGGTCGGCTCCTCGATGGACCACTCCGCGGCCACCCGCTCGGCGGAGCCGGGCAGCCGCAGCCGCGCCCAGTCGGTGCGCAGCTCGCCGGAGAAGGTGACGCCCCACTCGTCGACCGGCGCGGCCGGGCCGCTGGGGACTCCCTCGGGGACGCCCCGCTGCCGGACCTCGATCTGGACACCGTCTCCCAGATGGCTCCAGACGACCTCGAACGGCACCTCGGCCGTCTGCCCGACGAGCTCCCCCGCCAGCCGCTCCGCCACGTCGAGCACGGACGCGGCAGCCCAGGCGGTCATCACCTCTCTGGTGAAACGCCGGACTGCGGGGACGGCCGTGTCTCCTGGGGCGAATGTCGCGGCCAGGACGGCTCGGGGAGCGTTGGTCACTGTTCCGTGCCTACCACACTTCGCGCCCGCATGGGGTAATTCGAAGACGGGACTGTGGGTTGCGCACCGTGACAGACTGGGATGACTCGCGGCTGCGCCCCCGGGAGTCAAGGAGGTCTTATGACCACGGCCAACACCGTGCCCGACGTCGAGGAGCGACGTTACAGCGAATCGGATCTCAAGCCGATTCTTCAGACACTCATCACCTGGCGCGACGGCGACTTCCGCCGCCGGGTGCCGCATGCTCCTCCCGGGATCCTGAGTGAGATCCGCCTGCTGCTCAACGAGGTCGCCGACCGCCGCGAGCACCTGGCCAACGAGCTGCACCGGGTCCGCCGCGAGGTGGTGAAGGAGGGCCGCTTCAGCGAACGCCTGACCGCGGGTCCGGGCGTGGGTTCCTGGGCGGAGAGCGTCGACTCGGTGAACTCGCTGATCGACGCCCTGGTCGGGCCGGTCAGCGGCGCGGCCGACGTGATCGACGCGGTCGCCAAGGGAGATCTGTCCCGGCGGATCGACCTCGACCGGAGAGCACGGGGCGAGGTGCGCCGCCTCGGCAAGGCGATCAACGGCATGGTCGACCAGCTCTCCCTGTTCACCTCCGAGGTGACGCGCGTGGCGCGCGAGGTGGGCACCGAGGGCCGGCTGGGCGGCCGGGCGAACGTGCGGGGCATGTCGGGCAGCTGGCGTGACCTCACCGAGGCCGTGAACACCATGTCCAGCCGCGTCTCCGCCCAGGTCCGCGACATCGCGCTGGTCACCACCGCGGTGGCCAGGGGAGACCTGAGCCGCAAGGTCACCGTCGACGCGGTCGGCGAGATGTTCGAGCTGAAGAACACCGTCAACACGATGGTCGACCAGCTCTCGGCGTTCGCCGAGGAGGTCACCCGGGTGGCGCGCGAGGTCGGCACCGAGGGCGAGCTGGGCGGCCAGGCCCAGGTGCGCGGCGTCTCGGGCGTGTGGAAGGACCTCACCGACAACGTCAACGTCATGGCGAGCAACCTGACCACCCAGGTCCGGGCCATCGCGGCGGTGTCCACGGCGGTGGCGCAGGGCGACCTGTCCAAGAAGATCACCGCCGACGCCCAGGGCGAGATCCTCCAGCTCAAGGACACCCTCAACACCATGGTCGACCAGCTGTCGATGTTCGCCGACGAGGTCACCCGCGTCGCCCGCGAGGTCGGCACCGAAGGACAGCTCGGCGGCCAGGCCCGCGTCCGCGGCGTCTCGGGCGTGTGGAAGGACCTCACCGACAACGTCAACTCCATGGCCAACAACCTGACCTACCAGGTACGCAACATCGCCGAGGTCACCACCGCCGTCGCCAACGGCGACCTGACCCGCAAGATCGACGTGGACGCCCAGGGTGAGATCCTCGCCCTCAAGACCACCATCAACACCATGGTCGACCAGCTCTCCTCCTTCGCCTCCGAGGTGAGCCGCGTCGCCCGCGAGGTCGGCTCCGAAGGACAGCTCGGCGGTCAGGCCCAGGTGCGCGGCGTCTCCGGCACCTGGAAGGACCTCACCGACAACGTCAACGTCATGGCCAACAACCTGACCACCCAGGTGCGCCAGATCGCGGCGGTCTCCACGGCGGTGGCCCAGGGCAACCTGTCCAAGAAGATCACCGCCGACGCCCAGGGCGAGATCCTCCAGCTCAAGGACACCCTCAACACCATGGTCGACCAGCTGTCGATGTTCGCC
>NZ_JBSFPS010000140.1:0-25484 GCF_053588315.1 Streptosporangium sp. NPDC003464
CCGGCCGTGGCCAGGACGCGGACCGCCGCAGCGGCTCCGACGAGGATGGGGTTCCGCGCGGCGACGACCAGGCCCGGCACGGCCCGGGTGCGGGCCACGGCCGGTCGGCCGGTCAGGAGGACGCCGTCGCCGAGGTCGACGGCGACGACAGCACCGGCGAAGGCGCGGAGCCGTGCGAGCACGGGCCCGCCGGTGAGCGTGACCTGTTGGGCGGCGGCGAGCTGGCCGCCGCTGGGGCGGAGCCGGATCGTGGTCGTGGTGCCGGTCAGGATCTGCTGCTGGGCTGCGGTGACGGCCGGTGCTGCAGCCCGGATCCGAACGCTGACGGCCGGGCCGGTGAGCGTGACGGACACGCCGCCGGCGACCGTGGACACCGTGCCGGAGCCCGCCCGGACGGCGACCCGAGCTGAGGCGCCGGCGAGCGGCGCGTGCTGGACGGCGGTGACGGATCCGGCGCCCGCGCGGATGCGCAGCGCTCCGGGCCTACCGGCCACGGTGGCGACCTGCGCCGCCGTCACGGCTCCTGATCCGGCGCGGGCCCGGACGGCGGCGGCTGCTCCGGCGAGCGGGGCGTGGCGGACCGTCGACAGGAGTGATCGACAGGAGTGATCGAGCAGTGAGAATCGTGGCGACCGCCGAAGAGATGCGCGAGCTGGGCGCGGAGCTGGCCGGGCTGTTCCGCCCGGGAGACCTGGCGGTGCTGTCCGGGCCGCTCGGCGCGGGCAAGACGACCCTGGTCCAGGGGATCGCCGACGGGCTCAAGGTGCGCGGGCCGATCACCTCCCCGACCTTCGTCATCGCCCGGGTGCACCCCTCGCTGTCGGGCGGCCCCGCGCTGGTGCACGCCGACGCCTACCGGCTCGGCGGCGACCTGGAGGTCGACGACCTCGACCTGGACGCCTCGCTGGAGGATTCGGTGACGGTCGTGGAGTGGGGTGAGGGCCTGGTCGAGGGGCTCACCGAGGACCGTCTGGAGATCTCCATCGAGCGGGGCGAATCCGGTGAGGAACGGACAGTACGGCTCCGCGGGATCGGCGCCCGCTGGGAGGGCGTCGTCTGATTCACCCCCGTAGCCGCGGGAATCCTGGCACTCTGGCACTACATCCCACTTGATGTAGATCATCAACATTGAAGATCGACTCTGACGCTTTCGCCCATGTTTAATGGGGAAGTGGTGGGAAGTTGTGCCGGGTGAGGGTCGTCGGCCGGACTGCGGAGTGGAGTGCGACGGTGCCAAGGGTCAGACGTGTCGCGGTTCTAGGGGCCATCACCCTTTTCGGGATGGCCGGGATGGTCGGATGCACGGCCGAGGCGAACTCGGGCGCTCCCACGGGGACCGCCTCGCCCACCGCCTCGGGATCGGGGATCAGCAGGCAGGACATCGAGGTCCAGCTCCAGCCGGCCCGCGTCAAGGCCGGACAGAAGGTTTGGGTGCTGGCGAACTGCCCGATCCCCCAGGGCGGGCCCGAGCACCGCGGCACCGCCTCGTCCAAGATCTTCCGCACGCCCGTCACGCTCGATCCGATCCTCACCACGCCCACCCCGGTGCCCTCGGCCAGCGCCACCCCCGTGGCCAAGCCGTGGGTCCGCGGCCAGGCCACCGTCGCCACCGGTAGCGCGGCCGGGGTCTACGACGTCAACGCCAGGTGCGAGGGGACCAACGACACCGGCAAGGCCAGCCTCAGGGTCGTGACCGACGCCAAGCCGACCCCGAAGGACACCCCCACCTCCAAGCCGACCCGGACCGTCATCAGCACCCACGCGCCGGGCACGGGTGGCGGCGGCACCGCGGCCGGCGGCCCCCAGGACGCGGGCATGCCGTCCGGTGTGACCTGGGCCCTGGTGGCGGCGGTCCTCGCCGGTGGCATCGGCTTCGTGGCCGTGCGCCGACGCCGTCCGTGACACCCGATGGCCGAATCCCCTCGCTGGTCACGGATCATCGTGGCCGGGCTCGTCACCGGTGCCGTCATGGTCGCCTTCCACCGGGGCGGCGGCGGTGACACGCCGCCGGTCCGGCCCTCGGTCGTGCCCAGCCGCATCGACATCCCGTCGCTGGGCATCAAGGCACCCCTGATGAAGCTCGGCGTGACCGACGGCCAGATCGAGCTCCCACCATACGAGAAGCCGGACACGGCGGGCTGGGTCAAGGACAGCGCGGTCCCCGGCGACCAGGGCTCCGCGGTGATCCTCGGGCATGTGGACACCAAGACCGACCCCGCGGTCTTCTACCGGCTCAAGGAGATCCGGGAGGGGCAGGTCGTGAAGGTCGCGCGCAGTGACGGCAAGGTCGCCCAGTATCGCGTGGACTCCGTCGAGCGGGTGAGCAAGGAGCGCTTCCCGGCGGACAAGGTCTATCTGGAGGACGGGCTCCGGCTGATCACCTGCGGCGGCGACTTCGACTGGGACAAGCGCGAATACCGCGACAACGTGATCGTCTACGCCACCCTGGTCAAGCCGGCCCGCGAGAACGCCTGACCAGGGACCCGCTGGCCAGGGACCCGCCTGACCCCGGACCCGCGACCAGGGACCCGCCCGACCCCGGACCGCCTGGCCAGGGACCCGCCTGTCTGCGGACCGCCTGGCCAGGGACCCGCCTGACCCCGGACTCGCGATCAGGGACCCGCTGGCCAGGGACCCGCCTGTCCGGCTACAGAGCCGTCGCCGGCGCCTTCCCGCGCCGGTCCGCCGCCCCGCGCCAGACCCCCCGGGCCAGGCCGGCTGTGACGAGTGCGAGGGCCACCAGCAGCGCGCTGACCCACAGCGGCGAGCGGTAGCCGAGTCCCGCGCCGATGGCAGCCCCACCGAGCCAGGGACCGATCGCGGCGCCCACGTTGAACGCGGCCGTGGCGGACCCGCCGGCCAGGGTCGGCGCCTCGGCCGCCGCGTAGAGCGCCTGCGAGATCAACGTCGACCCGACGGCGAAGGAGAGGGTCCCCTGGACGAAGACGAGCACGATCGTCACCACCGGGTCCCCGGCGGTCACCGCGGCCACGGTCCAGCCGGCGAGCAGGGCCACCCCGCCGGCCACCAGGAGCGGGACGGGCCGCACGTCGGCGTAGCGGCCGCCGACGGTGACACCGAGGAACGACCCCAGGCCGAACAGCGCCAGTACGGCGGGCACCCACGCGGGTCCGATCCCGGTGACGGTGGTGACCAGCGGCGCGAGGTAGGTGAACGTGCAGAACGTCGCGCCGTTCACGAGGGCCCCCAGCAGCAGGGTCACCAGGAGCCGCGGACTGCGCAGCGAGCGCAGCTCCCCGCGCGCGCTCGCGGGGGCGGTCCCGGAGCCGCCGGCCGGTACCGACCGCAGGATCGCGACGACGGCCGGCACCGATATGAGGGCCACCGCCCAGAACGCCGAGCGCCACCCCCACAGCTGGCCGAGCAGCGCGCCGGCGGGGACGCCCACGACACAGGCGACGGTGACGCCGCCGAGCAGGACGGAGGTGGCCCGGCCCTTGGCGTCCGGCGCGACCATGCCGGTCGCGGTCGCCAGGGCCACCGCCAGGAATCCGGCGTTGGCCAGCGCCCCGACGGACCGCGTGGCCAGCAGCACCCCGTAGCTGGTGGTGACCGCGCCGAGGACATGGACGAGCAGGAAGACGAGCAGGAAGGTCAGGAGCGAGCGGCGCCGTGACCAGCGCAGGCTCACCATCGCCATCAGCGGCGCACCGATGACCATCCCCACCGCGAACGCCGAGGTCAGAAGCCCTGCGGTGGGGACGGACACGTGCATGTCCCGGGCGATGTCCGGCACGAGGCCGGACAGCATGAACTCGGAGGTCCCCTGAGCGAAGACCGCCAGTCCGAGCAGGTAAAGAACGAATGGCATGACAAGAACTCCGCAACCACATCGCGGATCGGCAAGGAAGCGGCAGGCCGCGGCGGCCCCCGGATCGGCGTCGCGGATGACGACCGTCCGGCCGGAGGGCGCGGCCGGCGCGCGGAAGGGCCTGCCGGCGTCACGGAGGTGACGCTCGGTCCAGGCCGGACACAGCCCGCACTACGGTGATCCGGTGGCAGTGGGCACGGCCGACGGCGCCTGCGGCCTCATGGGCGGCAGGACTGCGATACGCCGACGTGGATGGCCACCGGAAGTCCGGTGGCTAGAGTCTTGACGCCTCGGGGCTGGACATGGGCACAGGCTAGCGACCCCGGGCGCGGCACGTCCACGCGTTTGTCGGCGGACCCGTCGCGCGGCGGTGCCGGCCGCCTCCGGCGCGGGTCGCGCCGGTGCCAGGAGTGGTTCCGGGACGGACCGGTGGAGCGGAGTGGGCCCTGACGCCCCATGACGGACTAGGCTAACTGTCCGTGCTGGTCCTGGCCTTTGATACCGCGACCCCCGCCGTCACCGCAGCCCTGCACGACGGTGAGAGGGTCCTCGCCGAGTCGGCGACCGTTGACGCGCGCCGCCACGGTGAGCTGCTCGTACCCACGATCAAGACGGTCCTGCAGGAGGCGGGAGCCTCGCTCGGTGACGTCACCACCGTCGTCGCGGGCTCCGGCCCCGGCCCCTACACCGGCCTGAGGGTCGGCCTGATGACCGCCCAGGCCCTCGCGACGTCATTGGGCGTCCCGGCCTACGGCGTGTGCACGCTCGACGCCGTCGCCTACGGCAGCGGGCTGACCGGGCCGTTCCTGGTGGCCACCGACGCGCGGCGCAAGGAGGTGTTCTGGGGGCACTACGAGGACCCGCGGGTCCGGCTGTCCGGCCCCGCGGTGGACAGGCCGCACGACCTGCCCGCGGAGCTCCCGCTCGTCGGCGCGGGCGCGCGGATGTACGCCGAGGTCGTCGGGCCCTCCCGCCTGGCCGACGCGCCGCAGTACCCCTCCGCGGGGGCGCTGGCGGCGCTGGCCGCCGAGCAGCTCGTCGGGTCCGACGTCCGGGAGGTCGTGGAGAGCGGCACGCACCCCGTGCTGAGCCTGCCCCACCCGATCTACCTGCGCCGCCCCGACGCCCAGGTGCCCTCGGCGCCGAAGAAGGTCTCCGCATGACCGCCGCGCTGCGCCTGATGACCGTCGACGACCTGCCCGCCGTGCTGAAGATCGAGCGGGAGACCTTCCCGCGCGACGCGTGGAGCGAGGGCATGCTCCGCGGTGAGCTCGACGACCAGCCCCGGACCCGGCACTACGTGGTGGCCCTGGTGGACAGGGAGATCGTCGGCTACGCCGGGCTCTTCGCGGCCGGGGACCAGGCGGACGTGCAGACCATCGCCGTCTCGGCCCACCGGCGCCGGGCCGGGATCGGCGCGGCCCTGCTGACCGAGCTGCTGGCGGAGGCCGTACGGCGGGGCGCGCACGCGGTGTTCCTGGAGGTCCGCGCCGACAACCCGGACGCGCAGGCGATGTACGACCGTTTCGGGTTCGAGCGGATCGGCCTGCGCCGCCGCTACTACGAGGACGGCACCGACGCGATCACGATGAAGAAGGACCTCAATGCGTGACGAACCTCTAGTCCTGGGCATCGAGACCTCCTGCGACGAGACCGGGGTGGGCATCGTCCGGGGGCACACCCTGCTGGCCAACGCGATCGCCTCCAGCGTCGAGCAGCACGCCCGGTTCGGCGGCGTGGTGCCGGAGGTGGCCTCCCGGGCGCACCTGGAGGCGATGACCCCGACCGTCGAGCGGGCCCTGGAGCAGGCCGGCCTGCGCTTCACCGACATCGACGCGATCGCGGTGACCGCCGGGCCCGGCCTGGCCGGCGCGCTGCTCGTCGGCGTCGCCGCCGCCAAGGCCTACGCGCTCGGCCTGGGCCTGCCGCTGTACGGCGTCAACCACCTGGCCGCCCACGTGGCCGTGGACCAGCTCGAACACGGCGCCCTGCCCAAGCCGTGCATCGCCATGCTGGTCTCGGGAGGCCACTCCTCCCTGCTGCTGGTGCCCGACGTCGCCAAGGACGTCATCTCGCTGGGGTCCACGGTCGACGACGCCGCGGGCGAGGCGTTCGACAAGGTGGCCCGGGTGCTCGGCCTGCCCTTCCCCGGCGGCCCCTACATCGACCGCGCGGCCCAGGACGGCTCCGGCACCGCCATCGCCTTCCCCCGCGGCAAATACGACGACGGGACGCTGGACTTCTCCTTCTCCGGGCTGAAGACCGCCGTGGCGCGCTGGGTGGAGGCGCGGGAGCGGACCGGCGAGCCGATCCACGTGCCCGACGTGGCGGCCTCGTTCCAGGAGGCCGTGGTCGACGTGCTGACCCGCAAGGCCCTGCAGGCGTGCCGTGAGCACGGCGTCCGGGACCTGCTGATCGGCGGCGGCGTGGCGGCCAACTCCCGGCTGCGCGCCCTCGCCCGGGAGCGCTGCGAGGCGGCCGGCGTACGGCTGCGCGTCCCGCGCCCGGGGCTGTGCACCGACAACGGGGCCATGGTGGCCGCGCTCGGCTCCGACCTGGTGGCGGCCGGCATCACCCCGTCCCCGCTGGACATCCCCGCCGACTCCTCACTGCCGATCACCACCGTCCACGTGTGACCTCACGGACCCCGCCCGCGCGTCCGCCGGCGGGGTCCGCGGCGGGGCGCCGCCGTAGGGGGTCAGTCCTTGTCGTTGCGGGTGGGGCGCAGCAGCGCCTCGGCGAGGGCCAGCATGGTCTCCTCAAGGGCGCTCAGGTGGCGGGTGAGGTCGGTCCGGGCCGGCTCCACGGCCTCGCCGAGGGCCTCGGCGAGCTGCTCGCGGTCGGGCTGGGCGCGGAGCATGTCGGCCAGGGGGAGGAGGGCGGCCTGGGTCTGGACGACGCGCTCGTCCAGGGCGGCCAGCCGGCCGGCGTGATCGGCGGTCTGGGCGTCGATGAGCTCGCCGACGTTCAGGGCGGCGGGCAGCCCGTCGACGCGCCGGCCGACGGCCTCGACGTGGTCGTCGACGCCCTCCAGCCGGAGCCCGAGCTTCTCCGTGTGGCCCTCCAGCGTGCACAGGCGGGAGCCGACGGCGTCGACCCGGCCGGTGACGCGGCCCTCGACATCGTCGAGGCGCTCGTCGAGGGCGTCGAAGCGGCTGTCGGTGCGGGCCGTGAGCAGCTCGACCCGGCCGTTGACCTGCTCGACCGCGGCCAGCAGGCGCTCGGCCGCCTCGCCGACGCTCTCCCGCACGCTCGCGGACAGGTCGAGCAGCCCCGACTCCAGGCGATCGGCGCGCTGGGCGAGCTCGGCCAGCGACCTGTCCAGGCGGGTGAAGCGGCCGGCCGCGGCCTCCATGCCGGCCTGGAGCCGGCCCAGGCGCTCGGCGAGGTCGCCCACCAGGTCGCCGACGCCCTGGGTGCCGTCGGCGATCGACTGGAGGCGGACGAGCGCCTCGTCCACGCTCTCGCCGACGGTGCCGACGTCGGCCCAGAGGCTCGGCAGCTCACCGATGGGCGTGACCCGGTCGCGGACGGTCTCGACCCCCTGGCCGAGGGAGCCGACGCGCTCGCCCACGGCGTCCACGTGGTCGCGGACCGCCTCGACGTGCTGGGCCAGGCCCTCGGCCCACGCCGGCGGGCGGACGGCGATGTCGTCCAGGCGGCCGTGGACGGATTCCAGCGTCCCGCCCAGCCCGCCGAGCTCGCGCTCCCTGACCTCCCGCAGCAGCCACTCCATGCCCTCCAGGCGCTGGCGGATCTCATCCAGCACGGCGCCCTGGGTGCGCTGCTCGTACACGTGGTCCTGGGCGGCCCGGGCGAGGAGCTCGCGCATCCGGTCGGAGATGGCGGTCTGACTGCCTGCCTGGAGCAGGGTGTGGTCGGAGTGATCCACCGAGAGCTCCTTCACCCGCCGACGGTGAGCCGCGCGGCGGGGTTGGTCCTTTTTGCTGGCGAACGCGGTCGAACCGCAGGCGGGGGAAGAACTCCCGCCTGGCAACCCTAGCCTCTGGATCAAGGTTTTTCGGAGCGGAATTTAAAAGATCGTGATTGCCAATGGAATGTCGGAATTCGCCGTTTCGGCAGGTCAAGAAGGGGTGCAGATGAGGGCGAACGGCCTTTCGACAATCCGGGTGAGAATGACGACCGCCGAGCGGTCACCGGATAGTCGCAGGTCTTTCCGCAGGCGTTCGACATCGACCGCGGAACCGCGCTTTTTGATCGTCGCATTGCCGACCCCGCGCTCGCGGAGCGCCGCCCGCAGCCGTTTGAGCGAGAACGGCAGCATCTCGTGGACCTCATACCGTGACGCCCACGGCGTCTCCACGGCGGCGTCCCCGGTGATGTAGGCGATGTGCGGGTCGAGCAGGCGGCCGCCGACCATCGCGGCGATCTCCGCGACGAGGTGGGCCCGGATGGCCGCGCCGTCCGGTTCGTACACGTAGCGGCCCACGGGACCGTGCCCGGCCGGGCCGAGCGCCGGGTCGGACGTCACCGTCGCGCCCGCCGGCAGGATCGTGGCCCTGCGCCCCGCGCCGCCGGCCAGCCCGCCGCACCAGATCACGGCCTCCTTGACGTCGCCCTTGTAGGAGACCCACTCGGCCTCGGCCCCGGCGGGGATGAACTCGTAGGGGATGCCGGGGGCGACCTTCAGGCAGGCCGCCTCGGCCCGCGCCACCATCGTCAGCACGTCGGGCCAGGGCGGCGAGTAGGCCATCGGGTCGAAGGTCCGGCCCCGCGCGGTACGGCGGGCGGGGTCGGCGAACAGGACGTCGAAGGCGGCCGGGTCGATCGTGGCCGCGTCGGCCGCGCGGACCGAGACCCGGTCCCCGAACCCGAGGGCGTCGGCGTTGGCCCGGGCGACCGCGGCCGTGAGCGGGTCGGCGTCGACGGCCTCCACCACGCATCCGGCCCTGGCCAGCGCGAGGAGGTCCCCGCCGATGCCGCAGCAGACGTCGGCGACCCGGGAGCCCGGGGCGATGCGGCGGGCCCGGTGGTCGGCGACCTCGCGGCGGGTGGACTGCTCCAGACCGCCCGGGGTGAAATACATGAGATCGGCGTCGGCGCCGAACTTCTCCCTGGCCCGCCGCCTGAGCGTGGCCTGCGTGAGCGCCGCCGAGGTCAGGTCGGCGTCGTAGGTCTTCCGGAGCCGCGTCACCGCCGCCACCGGGTCGTCGCCCGCGATCTCGGCCGCCGCCCCCAGGGCCTCCTGGCCGCGCGGCGTCAGCAGCTCCCGGAATGCGTCAAGGTCCACGCCGTCCGACGTTACCGCCTGGCCGAGGTGCCGCCCTCCGCCTCGTCCGGCGGCTCGGGTCCGGCGGCTCGGTCCGGCCCGGTCCGGCCCGGTCCGGCCCGGTCCGCGCGGGCCGGAACCCCTCGACGCCGGGGGACCGACGTTCGCGGGAAGCGCACAAGGGCGGTTCGTGTTGACTGTCAAGCCCTCCTTGCATACTGTTCCGTATTGGCACTCTCCCCTTGAGAGTGCCAATAAATATGCGACGAGGCAGGTCTGACACCCGCGACGGCAGACCGCTGGTCGCCTCTTCTAGATCATCCAAATCTGAAGGGGAGGTCCGACGTGACGACCGCCACCAAGGTTCCCGTTAAGCCGCTCGGCGACCGCATCGTGGTCCAGCCGCTTGAGGCCGAGCAGACCACCGCTTCCGGCCTCGTGATCCCGGACACCGCCAAGGAGAAGCCGCAGGAGGGCAAGGTCCTCGCGGTGGGCCCCGGCAACTGGGACGAGGACGGGGACAAGCGTATCCCGCTCGACGTCAAGGAGGGCGACATCGTCCTCTACAGCAAGTACGGCGGCACCGAGGTGAAGTACGGCGGCGAGGAGTACCTGGTGCTCTCCGCCCGCGACGTGCTCGCCATCATCGAGAAGTAATCCACGCTTCATAAAGATGACGTATCGAGCCCCGGGCCGCGCGAGCGCCCGGGGCTTTGATGCGCCGACGTGCTTTTAGAGAGGACTGTCATGCCGAAGATCCTGTCGTTCGAGGAGGACGCCCGCCGCGCTCTTGAGCGTGGCGTGAACGCCCTCGCGGACGCCGTCAAGGTCACGCTCGGCCCGCGCGGCCGCAACGTCGTCATCGACAAGAAGTTCGGTGCGCCGACCATCACCAACGACGGTGTCACCATCGCCCGCGAGGTCGAGCTGGAGGCTCCGTACGAGAACCTCGGCGCCCAGCTCGCCAAGGAAGTCGCCACCAAGACCAACGACATCGCCGGTGACGGCACGACCACCGCCACCGTCCTCGCCCAGGCGATGGTCCGCGAGGGTCTGCGCAACGTCGCCGCCGGTGCCCAGCCGCTGTCGCTCAAGCGCGGCATCGACCTGGCCGCCAGGGCCGTCAGCGACAAGCTGATCGAGTCGGCCCGCCCGGTCGAGGACAAGAAGGAGATCGCGCACGTCGCGACGATCTCCGCGCAGGACGCCAAGATCGGCGAGCTGATCGCCGAGGCGTTCGACAAGGTGGGCAAGGACGGTGTCATCACCGTCGAGGAGTCCAACACCATGGGCCTGGAGCTGGAGTTCACCGAGGGACTCCAGTTCGACAAGGGCTACCTGTCGCCCTACATGGTGACCGACCAGGAGCGCATGGAGGCGGTCCTGGAGGACCCCTACATCCTGATCACCCAGGGCAAGGTCTCCTCCGTCGCCGACTTCCTGCCGCTGCTGGAGAAGATCGCCCAGACCAAGAAGGCGCTGCTCGTCATCGCCGAGGACGTCGAGGGCGAGGCCCTGGCCGTCCTGGTCACCAACAAGATCCGCGGCACCTTCACCTCCGTCGCGGTCAAGGCCCCCGGCTTCGGCGACCGCCGCAAGGCCATGCTGCAGGACATCGCGATCCTCACCGGCGGAGAGGTCGTCAGCGAGGAGGTCGGCCTCAAGCTGGAGCACGTCGGCCTTGAGGTGCTCGGCACCGCCCGCCGCGTCGTGATCACCAAGGACGCCACCACCGTCGTCGACGGTGCCGGCGACCAGCAGGCGATCTCCGACCGGGTCAAGGAGATCAAGCTCGCCATCGAGCAGTCCGACTCCGACTGGGACCGCGAGAAGCTCCAGGAGCGCCTGGCCAAGCTCTCCGGCGGTGTCTGCGTGCTGAAGGTCGGCGCGGCCACTGAGGTGGAGCTCAAGGAGAAGAAGCACCGCCTGGAGGACGCGATCTCCGCCACCCGCGCGGCGATCGAGGAGGGCATCGTCTCCGGCGGTGGCTCCGCGCTCATCCACGTCTCCAAGGTCCTGGACGACCTCGGTCTGTCCGGCGACGAGGCGACCGGCGTCGCCGTGGTCCGCAAGGCGCTCATCGAGCCGGCCCGCTGGATCGCCGAGAACGCCGGCCTCGAGGGCTACGTGGTGACCACCAAGGTCGCCGAGCTCTCCGTGGGCGAGGGCCTCAACGCCGCCACCGGCGAGTACGGCGACCTGATCAGCCAGGGCGTCATCGACCCGGTCAAGGTCACCCGCTCGGCCGTCCAGAACGCCGCCTCCATCGCCGGCATGCTGCTGACGACCGAGGCCCTCGTGGTGGACAAGCCCGAGGAGGAGGCCCCAGCCGCCGCCGGCGGTCACGGCCACGGTCACGGCCACGGCCACTGATCTCCACCGGATCCGGTACGGCCCGCGTCCCCTCGGGGGGTGCGGGCCGTTCGGTTTTCCGGTAAACCGAAAGGGACCCCAAAGCGTCATCGCCGGCCGCGCGGAAGGCCAAACGTCCTTCTAACAAATAGCCGACATATTCGGCTATCCAATGAAATATTTGCGCATACTAAGGTCATTGCTGTCGCCATTCGATTACGCCCCGTTATCTCCGCCTCAATGTGACCAATCCGTAGCCGTTCGCCATGACGACAGGCCCGATCGGGGCGGGCATCATGCCTAACGTGACCGAGGGATGCGTCGCCGACGCCAAAAGTGGGGTAAGGCTTGCGACGAGATCTGACGGGGTCGCCCACAGGGATGATCTCAAGGATCTGACGAGCCTCGCCGTTCAGGGTGATCGCACCGCGATCGAAACCCTGATCGCGCAGTTACGGCCAATGGTCGTCCGTTATTGCCGTGCTCGTCTCGGCCGGGTCTCCGGTCAGTATCACATCGCAGACGACGTGGCCCAGGAAGTATGCATCGCGGTGCTGTCCGCGCTGCCCCGCTACCGGGACATGGGACGCCCGTTCGCGTCCTTCGTCTTCGGCATCGCCTCCCACAAGGTGGCCGACGCGCTGCGCAGCTCCGTGCGCTCCGCCGTGCCCACCCAGGACCTCCCGGACGGGCCCGACGAGGGCCCGGGGCCGGAGGAGACCGTGGTCCGCTACATCGAGGCCGAGCACGCCCGCAGGCTGCTGTCCAGGCTCCCCGACAACCAGCGCCAGCTGCTCATGCTCCGGGTGGTGTCGGGCCTCTCGGCGGAGGAGACGGGTAATGTACTCGGCATGTCACCAGGTGCGGTCCGGGTCGCCCAGCATCGGGCGCTGGCCCGGCTGCGGGCGATGGCGGAGCTGGAGCTGGAGTCGACGGCTTGACCGCCGAGCAGCCGAGCGTGGTCCGGCGGTGCGCGGCGCCGGGCGCGGCCCGCGGCGCCGGCGG
Source organism: Streptosporangium sp. NPDC003464 (assembly GCF_053588315.1). Taxonomy (NCBI): domain Bacteria; kingdom Bacillati; phylum Actinomycetota; class Actinomycetes; order Streptosporangiales; family Streptosporangiaceae; genus Streptosporangium; species Streptosporangium sp. NPDC003464. The sequence continues at coordinate 12,420 of NZ_JBSFPS010000140.1, forward strand.
GCGGGCGGGGCCATGACGGCGGTCCATCCGCGGCGTCCGGCCCGCAGATACGGGCCGGAGGAGGATCCGGCCGTGGCCGAGACCGACGCGGTCCTGGAGGCGCTCTCCCGGAGGGAGGCCGTCCCCACCTCCGACGTCGCCGTCAACCTGCTGGCCGCGCTGATCGACGACGTCGATCAGCGCTGTTCCTCGGTGTCGATCACCCCGTCCACGTAACCCCGGGCATACTCCCAGGTGACGTAGTCGGTGGGGTCGGGCTGGTAGGCGGGCTCGTGCACCTGCGGCTGGCCGTTCTCGATCATCTGCCGCAGGTTGCCGCGCAGCAGCTCCCAGTCGAAGTAGTGCTGCTCGCCGCACTCCGGGCAGTCGAGGACCAGGCCGAGCACCCCCTGGGGCTCCAGCAGCGAACGGAAGACCTCCACGTCGGCGAGATCGGTCATGGCCTCGTCGCGTTCGGCTGAGGTCAGCGGCTCGGGGTCGTCGGGCTCTCCCAGCGCCGCCGCCGGGTCGTCGGGGTCATCCGCGAACGGGTCGCGAGGGACATCGTCGAGCACGTTCCCACCTTATGACCTCGATGCGGCCAACAGGGGCCGAACTACACCAGTCGCCCACGACCAGGTCCGGAACCGCACCAGCCACCCACGACCGGGTCCGGAACTACACCAGCCACCCACGGCGGGCGGCCTCCACGCCCGCCTGGAAGCGCGACTGCACGCCGAGCTCGGCCATGGCGTCGGCGAACCGGGCCCGCACCGTCCGGACCGAGATCCCGAGCTGCCGGGCGATCACCTCGTCGGAGACCCCCTGGGCGGCCAGCCGCAGCACCCGCGCCACGCCGTCGCCGCGGTGCGTCCACGGCAGCGGCGCCGCGCGGGTCCACAGCTCCTCGAAGAGCGAGCGCAGCGCGGCCACCACGATGGCCGCCCGGACCAGGTGGAAGTTGTAGGCGTTCTCGGCGAGGGCGCCGCCCCACTGGGCGGGCATGCCCGCGGCGTCGGTCCCGGCGATCAGGAACCAGCTCGGCACCACGTCGAGGGTGCGGACCTGGGCGCCGGCCCGCTCGAACTGGTCCAGCTTGTCCCGCAGGCCGGCGGTCTCCAGCGTGTGGACCGGGATGACGACCCGGCAGGAGAGCAGGCCGCTGCGCTGGGCCCCGATCCACTGGTCGGCGTAGCGGTGCGCGAAGTCGCTCATCGTCCGGGTGTCGGGGACGGCCGACAGCAGCTCCAGCGGCGGCGCCTGGACCGCCATGCCGATCACGCTCTCGTAGAGCTCGTCGGCCCCGCCGACCAGGTCCACCGCGAACTGGCCGGTCTGGTAGTCGAGCCCGGCGTCGTACTGGTGGATGAAGCCCCGGATCGACCCGAGCACGGTGTCGATCCTGCGGCTCTCGGCGGCGAGGCGGTCCAGCCGCTCGGCGATCAGGTGGCCGAGCGCCGCGGCGGGGTGCCTGGCGAGATACTCCCCGGCCTGCTCGTCGACCACGCCCAGCCGTACGAGGCTGGCCAGCTCGCGCTCCAGCGCCTCGGGCGAGCGGTCGGTGGCGTCGGCGAGCGCGGCGCAGGTGGCGCGGTGCAGACGCAGCACCGTGTTGTACAGCGCGGTCTGGCCCGGGGTGAGGCCCAGGGTCGCGAGCGGATCGGGCGGTGCGGATGTGTCGATGCGCATCGGGGAGGGGCTCCTGAGGTGACACGATCCCGAGAGGATAACCCGGCGAATCATCCCTGTCCGGACGTTGCCAGGACTGGCGCGCCCGGCATCGGGCTCCGCGCGCGGCCCGCGGATCCGCCCGCCGTCACGTTGCGCGCGGCCCGCGGATCGGCCCGCCGGCGCGACGTGCGCGGGGCCTGGCCCGGCCCGGCGCCGGGCTCCGCGTCCGACCCGCGGATCCGCCCGCCGGCGCGTCCCGTCCGCGGTGCGACACCGCGGTGCAGCTTCGTGCAATTGCACGTTTGCCCATTGCGGGTGGACAGGCGGTGACGCACCCTTGACAGAGCGTCGGCACCGGTCACGAGCGCCGCCGCCCGGACGCGGAGGGGGGTCCGGCGGCACGCAGGCGTCTCGTGGCGGTGCCGGTGACCGGGGGACCGGGCGGGTCACCGACCGCTCGGTCCCTCGTTTATCCCCGATGTCCCCCTGGTTTGGAGCCAGACTCTAAACTATGACCAGGGGGCCGGCGCCTTTCCCCGCTTATGAGAGCGCCGTGGTAGGAGGGTTGCAGATGGCCAGGTTCACCGAGCCAGGACTCACGTTCGACGACGTGCTCCTGGTGCCCGCTTATTCGGATCTGCAGCCGGGGGAGGCGGATACCAGCACGCGGCTGTCTCGCGGGATCACCCTGCGCATCCCGCTGGTGTCGGCGGCGATGGACACCGTCACCGAGGCCCGCATGGCGGTGGCGATGGCCCGCCAGGGCGGCATCGGCATCCTGCACCGCAACCTCTCCATCGAGGACCAGGCCCAGCAGGCCGATCTCGTCAAGCGCTCCGAGGCCGGGATGGTCACCAACCCGGTCACCTGCTCGCCGGACGACACCCTCGCCGACGTCGAGCGCCTGTGCGCCACCTACCGGATCTCCGGTGTCCCGGTGACCGACCCGACCGGCGTGCTCGTCGGCATCGTCACCAACCGCGACATGCGCTTCGAGACCGACCAGCGCCGTCCCGTGCGCGAGGTCATGACCCCGATGCCGCTGGTCACCGCGCCGGTCGGGGTGTCCAGGGACGGCGCGTTCGAGCTGCTCAGAAAGAACAAGATCGAGAAGCTCCCGCTGGTCGACGCCGACGGGCGGCTCCGCGGGCTCATCACCGTCAAGGACTTCACCAAGAGCGAGCAGTACCCCCTCGCCACCAAGGACGCCGATGGCCGGCTCGTCGTGGGGGCGGCCATCGGCGTCGGGGGCGACGCCGAGAAGCGGGCGATGGCGCTGGTCGAGGCCGGCGTCGACGTGATCATCGTGGACGTCGCCCACGGCCATTCCAAGGGCCTCGCCGACATGATCTCCACGATCAAGGCCAACAGCCGGGTCGAGGTGATCGGCGGCAACATCGCCACGCGCGCGGGCGCCCAGATGCTGATCGACGCGGGGGCAGACGCGATCAAGGTCGGCGTCGGCCCGGGCTCCATCTGCACCACCCGCGTGGTCGCCGGTGTCGGCGCCCCGCAGGTGACGGCCATCCACGAGGCCTCGCTGGCCGCCGGCCCGGCCGGGGTGCCGGTGATCGGCGACGGCGGCCTCCAATACTCCGGCGACATCGTCAAGGCCATCGCCGCCGGCGCCGACGCGGTGATGCTGGGCTCGCTCCTCGCGGGATGCGAGGAGTCGCCGGGTGAGCTGATCTTCATCAACGGCAAGCAGTTCAAGTCCTACCGAGGGATGGGCTCGCTCGGCGCGGTCCGCAACCGCGAGCGCGGTGGCGCCTCCTTCAGCAAGGACCGCTACGCCCAGGCCGACGTCGGCGGCGAGGACAAGTTCATCCCCGAGGGCATCGAGGGCCAGGTCCCCTACCGCGGTCCGGTCGCGGCGGTCGCCCACCAGCTCGTCGGCGGTCTGCGCCAGGGCATGTGGTACGCCGGGTGCCGCACGGTCGAGGAGATGCACACCCGGTGCGAGCTGATGCCGATCACCGCCGCGGGCCTGAAGGAGAGCCACCCGCACGACATCCAGATGACGGTCGAGGCTCCGAACTACCACCGTCGGTAGAGTCCTGTCGCGGACGCCGAGGACGGACGTCGAGGTGCCCGCGCCAGGTCCGGCGAGCAGGCGGGCCACAACGGCCCTGTACGGCTTGCGCCGCTCGGCGTGAGCCGTACACGCATGGAATGGGAAAGACAGACATATGACTCAGGTGGAGATCGGACGCGGCAAGAACGGCCGTCGCGCCTACGCGCTCGACGAGATCGGCATCGTCCCGTCCCGTCGTACCCGCGACCCGGAGGAGGTCTCGATCGCCTGGCAGATCGACGCCTACCGGTTCGAGCTGCCCGTCGTGGTGAGCCCGATGGACAGTGTGGTCTCGCCCAAGACCGCGATCGAGGTCGGCAGGCTCGGCGGTCTCGCGGTGCTCGACCTCGAAGGTCTCTGGACCCGCTACGAGGACCCGACGCCGTTGCTGGCGGAGGTGGCCGAGCTCAAGGGTGAGGCCGCGACCAGGCGGCTCCAGGACATCTACGACGCGCCGATCAAGGACGAGCTGATCGGCCGCCGCATCGAGGAGATCCGCGCGGCCGGGGTGACCACCGCCGTCCGCCTGTCCCCGCAGCGCACCGTCCAGCACCACAAGGCCGTCATCGACGCGGGCGTCGACATCTTCGTGATCCGCGGCACCACGGTCTCCGCCGAGCACGTCTCCAGCCGGGCCGAGCCGCTGAACCTCAAGCAGTTCATCTACGAGCTCGACGTCCCGGTGATCGTCGGTGGCTGCGCCACCTACACCGCGGCGCTGCACCTGATGCGGACCGGCGCGGCCGGGGTGCTCGTCGGCTTCGGCGGCGGCGCCTCGCACACCACCCGCACGGTGCTGGGCGTGGTGGTGCCGATGGCGACCGCGATCTCCGACGTGGCCGCGGCCCGCCGCGACTACATGGACGAGTCCGGCGGCCGCTACGTCCACGTCATCGCCGACGGCGGCATGGGCACCTCCGGCGACATCGCCAAGGCGATCGCCTGCGGCGCCGACGCGGTCATGGTCGGCTCGCCGCTGGCCAGGGCGGTCGAGGCCCCCGGCCACGGCTTCCACTGGGGCTCGGAGGCGCAGCACCCCGAGCTGCCCCGGGGCAAGCGGGTCGAGTTCGGCACGGTCGGCACGTTGGAGCAGATCCTGCACGGCCCGTCCTCGGTGGCCGACGGCTCGATGAACCTGATGGGCGCGCTCAAGCGCACGATGGCCACCGCCGGATACTCCGACCTGAAGGAGTTCCAGCGGGTCGAGGTCGTCGTCGCCCCGCACACCAGCTGACGCGGTCGACGTCCCACCCGGACGCCCGGCCCGCCGGGCCGGGCGTCCGCCGTTCTCACGGCCCCGTCCCCTGTGCCGCGGCGCGCAGGCGGCGTGCGCGGGCGCGTGGACGGCGTGCGGACGGCGTGCGCGGGCGGGTACGGGATCGCGAAAGTGACGTATGGGGGAAAATCTGTGAACATGCCCATGTGTCGGATGATCGCGAGCTCCGGGTCGCTCTCAGCGAGGGCCCGTTCCACGTCGCGCTCCGGGCCGCGGTGGAGGCGCGCGGCCTGACCCTGGACCGGCTCCGCCAGCGCCTGGAAGAGCGCGGCCTGCGGGTCGGGATGACGAGCCTGAGCTACTGGCAGCAGGGCCTGCGCCGCCCCGAGCGGCCCGAGTCGCTGCGCGCCGTACGCGCCCTGGAGGAGATCCTCATCCTGCCGCCGCGCTCGCTGATGGGCCTGCTCGGCCCGCCCCGGCCGCGGGGCCGGGGCCAGAGCGCCGGGCCCGCGGCCGGGGCGGGCCCCTACCCCTCGGCCGTGGGCCCCGCGCGCGCCCTGTCGACCCTGCTGCACGAGCTGGACGGGGTGGCCGACGACCGCAGGCTGCACATCGCCGGCATGTACGAGTCGCTGCAGATCGGGGCGGACCGCAGCACCACGCGGCGCGAGACGCTCCAGGTGGTGCAGGCGCACGAGGACGCCGCCGACCGCTACATCATGGTCTACCGGGGCGACATCGGGTGCGACGTGGAGCGGGTGCGGATCCGGGCCCTGGAGGACTGCCGGGTCGGCCGGGTCCGCCGCGACGGGCCGACCGCCCTGGTGGTGGCCGAGCTGCTGTTCGACCGGGCGCTCCGGACCGGCGACACCCAGGTGATGCGCTACGAGCTCGCCGATCCGAGCGGCGTGGAGGCCACCGAGTACGAGAGGGGTTTCCGCTTCCCGGCGGGCCAGTACGTGCTCCGGGTGAGCTTCGCCCCCGAGGCCCTGCCGGTCAGCGTGCGCCGCTTCGCCCGCCACGAGTCCGCGGCGGGCGAGCACGACCAGGGCGAGCTCGCCCTCAACGCCCACCACGCGGTCCACCTGGTGACCGGCTCGCTCCAGCCCGGTCTGGTCGGCATCCGCTGGAAATGGTCGTGATCAGCCGGTCAGGACCCCGAGGAGGCGGGTGACCTCGGTGGCGACGGCCGCCCGGCCCGCCGCGACGTACTTGCGGGAGTCCACGACCTTCTCGTCGGCGGCCAGGTGGTCGCGGATCGCGCGGGTGAAGGTCTTGTTGAGGTGCGTGGCAATGTTGATCTTCTTCATGCCGTGCCGTACGGCGGCGCGCAGGGTCTCGTCCGGCACGCCCGAGGAGCCGTGGAGCACCAGCGGGACCGGGACCGCGGCGCGCAGGGCGGCGATCAGCTCCAGGTCGAGGACGGCGTCCCTGGTCGTCATGGCGTGGGAGCTGCCCACGGCCACGGCCAGCGCGTCCACGCCCGTCCTGGCCACGTAGTCCACGGCCTCGTGCGGCTTGGTCCGCGCCCCCGGCGCGTGCACGCCGTCCTTGCCGCCGACCTCGCCGAGCTCGGCCTCCACCCACACGCCCCGCCGGTGGCACAGGGCGGCGACCTCGGCCGTGAGCGCCACGTTCTCCTCGTCGGGCAGCGCCGAGGCGTCGAACATCACCGATCCCAGGCCCAGCTCCACGGCCTCCTCGACGAGCGCTCGGTCGGTGGCGTGGTCGAGGTGCACGGCCACCGGCACCGCCGAGGCCCTGGCCACCGCGAGCGACGCGGCGGCGATGGGGGCGAGGGCGCCGTGGAAGCGGACGCAGTTCTCGCTGATCTGCAGCACGACGGGCACCCCGGCGGCCTCCGCCCCGCTGACGATCGCCTCGGCGTGCTCCAGCTGGATGACGTTGAACGCGCCGACGCCGGCCGGAGCGTCGCGGACGATGTCGCCGATACCGACAACAGGCATGTTGACCCTTTCGTATACGGGATGAGCGGTGCGATGCGGAGCGCCGGACGCCCTACGGGCGGGCCGGCTCCACCCGTATCTCCGGGTGGATCCTCCGGAACGTCTCCGGGTCGAAGTCGCCGGCGACCGGGGAGGCCACCGCGGCCGCGCCGAGGGCGGCCGCGCGGCGTAGCCGCTCGGGCCAGGGCATGCCCTCCACCAGGCCCAGCGCCAGCCCCGCGACGAGCGCGTCACCGGCCCCCGTCGGGTTCCCCTCCACCCGGTACGGCATGGCGGCCCGCCAGGCGCCCTCGGGGGTCACGGCCAGCAGTCCGCCGGCGCCGAGGGAGACCACGACCGCCTCCGCCCCGTCCCGCCGCAGCACCTCGGCCCCGGCGAAGTCCTCGCCGGAGTCCCCGCCGGAGTCCCCATCAGAGTCCCCGCCGGAGTTCCCCGCGGGAGCTCGGAGGCTGTCGCGGGCCAGGGCGCGGGCGAGCTCCTCGGAGTTGGGTTTGACGATCGAGGGGCGGCCGGCGGGGGCGTGCCTGAGCGGCTCGCCGTCGGCGTCCACGATCGCCGGGACGCCCCGCTCGCGGGCCCGGGCCGCGAGCTCGGCGTAGAAGGCGGCGGGCACCCCGCGGGGGAGGCTGCCGGAGATCACGACCGCCCCGGCCCGCCCGAGCAGCGTGTCGTAGTCGCGCAGGAAGCGGCCCAGCTCCTCGTCGGTCACGACCGGTCCGGGCTCGTTGAACAGCGCCGTGCGCCGCGCGGTCCGCTCGGCGCCGGGGGCGGGAGCCAGGCCGGACGGGGCGCCGCCGAGGTCGGAGACGGCCAGGGTGGCGCGTGACTCGGCGGCGATCGGGGTGAGGGCGGCGGGCAGGCCCGCCGCCGCGAGGTCGGCTCCGACGGCGTCACCGGTCGGGCCGCCCGCCAGGCCGGTGACGAGCACGTCCCTGCCCAGGGCGGCCAGCACCCTGGCCACGTTGACCCCCTTGCCGCCCGCTCTCCGGTGCACGGTCCGCACCCGGTTGACGCCGTCCCAGTCGACGCCGTCGGCCACATAGGTGACGTCGAGGGCCAGGTTCAGTGTGACGGTCAGGACCGTGCCGTGCGGGGCGGGCGAGGAGGTCATGAGGGTTCTGTGATCCAGTTTCCGTGCTTCATGACACCGGCGACCTCCAGGTCGCCGGTGAGCACCACCAGGTCGGCCTGCTTGCCGACGGAGACGGAGCCCAGGCGGTCGGCGAGGCCGAGCACCCGGGCGGGGGTGAGCGAGGCGATCTCGGCCGCCTCCGGCAGCGACAGCCCGACCTCCTGGACGCTGCGCCGGAAGGCGACGTCCATGGTCAGGGTGCTGCCCGCGATGGAGCCGCCCTCGGCCAGCCGGGCGACACCGTCCACGACGTCGACCTTCATCGGGCCGAGCCCGTAGACGCCGTCGCCCATGCCGGTCGCCGCCATGGCGTCGGTGATCAGCGCGGTCCGGCCGGGGCCCGCGACCTCGTAGGCCAGGCGCATCATCGCCGGGTGCACGTGCACGCCGTCGTTGATCAGCTCGATCGTGACGCGCTCGTCCTCCAGCAGCGCGGCGATCGGGCCGGGGGTGCGGTGGTGCAGCGGCGGCATCGCGTTGTAGAGGTGGGTGGCGACGCTGCCGCCCGCGTCGATGCCCGCGATGGTCTGCTCGTAGGTGGCGTCGCTGTGCCCGAGCGCGGCGATCACGTTGTTCGCGACGGCCTCCCGGATGGTGTCGAGGGCGCCGGGCAGCTCGGTGGCGATGGTGAGCATCCGCACGTGGCCGCGGCCGGCCTTGAGCAGCTCGGCGAACTCCTGCGGGGACGGCTCGCGCAGCAGCGCCGGGTTGTGCGCGCCGCAGCGGGCCTTGGAGATGTAGGGGCCCTCGAAGTGGATCCCGGCCAGCAGGCCGTCCTCGCACAGGTCGGCCAGGGCGGCGGTCGCCCTGGCCAGATCGTCCGGGGCCGCGGTGACCAGGCTGGCCATGAGCGTGGTGGTGCCGTGCCGGGCGTGCAGCGCGGCGACCCGGCTCGCCTCGTCCGGGTCGCCGGTGGGGAAGGAGCCGCCCGCCCCGCCGTGGTTGTGGATGTCGACGAAACCCGGCACGACGTATCGGCCCGCGAGGCTGTGGCCCGGCCCGGGGGCGGAGCCCTGGCCCACGTGGGTGATGCGGCCGTCTTCGATGGTGAGCCAGCCTCCGTGGACACCTTCGGGGGTCACGATACGGGCGTCGGCGAGTGTGATGCTCATGGCACTATCCTCTCCGGTCCTGGGGAGGACCGGTCATCAGGAGGAGAGGATCACCGACCTGGTGAGGTGGAGCGGCTCGTCGGGGTCGAGTCCCTGGGCGTGCGCTCGGGCCACGGCCACCCGCTGGACCTTGACGAGCTCGGCCATCGGGTCGAGGGCGCTCTCCAGGAAGGACCCGCCGGTGGCCTCGACCTCGCCGCGCAGGCCCTCGGGGGCCTCGCCGAGCATCCAGGTGACCCGGTTGGGCCCGGCGATGCTGATCGGGCCGTGCCGGTATTCCATCGCCGGGTAGGACTCGGTCCAGGCCCGGCAGGCCTCGCGCATCTTCAGCCCGGCCTCCACCGCCAGGCCGTAGGCCCAGCCGCGGCCCAGGAAGGTGAACTGCTCGGCGGCGAGCAGCTCGGCCGGGAGCGGGTCGGCGACCGCGCGCTCGGCGTCGGCGATCGCGCCGCTCAGGTCCTCACCGAGGTGGGCGCGGAGCAGGGCGAGCTGGGTGGTGGCGAAGCGGGTCTGCACGACCGACTTCTCGTCGGCGAAGTCGAGCACCACGACCTGGTCGGCGAGCGTCATGACCGGGGTCGCCGGGTCGGCGGTGATCGCGCTGGTCCTCGTGCCGGCACCGCGGAGCAGCTCCAGCACCTCGGTGGTGGTGCCCGACCGGGTCAGCGCGAGCACCCGGTCGTAGGAACGGCCGGCCGGGAACTCGGAGGCGGCGAACGCGTCGGTCTCGCCGTGCCCGGCGCGCTCGCGCAGGACGGCGTACGCCTGGGCGATGAACCAGGAGGTGCCGCAGCCGACGACGGCGACGCGCTCGCCGCGCTGGGGGAGCGCGTCGGCGGACACCTCGCTGACGGCGCGGCGCCAGCAGTCCGGCTGTGACGCGATCTCGGCTTCGGTGTGCGTGGTCACGGCGTGCCTCCCCGAATTTGCTTTGTTGTGAGTGATTTATAGCAGAAATGAGCACAATTGTGCAGAGGTAGGTTTTGATCCTTCGCTGTGTCACCCTGTTCATCGTGAGCCGATATGAGCGCTGGAACGCCATCCTCGAACTGCTCTCGCAGGAGGGGCGCCTGTCGGTGGAGCAGGCGGCCGAGGCGCTCGTCGTCTCGACCGCCACGATCCGGCGTGACTTCGACCAGCTCGCCCAGCAGCAGATGCTCATGCGCACGCGCGGTGGCGCCGTCGCCCAGAGCGTGAGCTACGACCTGCCGCTGCGCTACAAGACGGCGCGGCACGCGGGGGAGAAGCAGCGGATCGCCGAGGCGGCGGCGGGGCTGGTGGCGCCGGGGGCGATCATCGGCATGAACGGCGGCACGACCACCTCGGAGGTGGCGCGGGCGCTGGCCATCCGGGCCGACCCGGAGATCGGTTTCACCATCGTCACCAACGCGCTGAACATCGCCGCCGAGCTGACCGTGCGCCAGCACGTCAAGATCGTGCTGACCGGCGGCGTGGCCAGGCCGCAGTCCTACGAGCTGATCGGCCCGCTGGCGTCGGGGGTGCTGGAGCAGGTCACGCTCGACATCGCCTTCCTGGGGGTGGACGGGATCGACGCCGAGGAGGGCGCGTCGGCCCACCACGAGGGTGAGGCGAGCGTCAACAACCTGCTGATCAGCAGGGCCGCCCAGGTCGTGGTGGTCGCCGACACCTCCAAGATCGGTCTGCGCGCCTTCGCCCGCATCTGCCCGCTCGGCGCCATCGGCACGCTGGTCACCGGCGAGGGCCTCTCGGACGAGGCCGCGGCCCGCTTCACCGACGCGGGCGTCAAGGTGATCCGTGCCTGAGCCCGCCCGGTGAAGGGCATCATCGGGCGGCCGGTCCGCCCGTCCCGGGGTTCACCGGACCGTCCGGTGGCACGTCACGCCCGCACCGTGATCGATCCCGGGCGGTCGGTCCCCGGCGCCGGACCACGGCCCCGTGAGGGCTCGGCGCCGTCGGCGATCAGCGTTTCCGGGAGGATCTCCCGATGTCCACCGGGTTGTGGCGTGAATCTGGCCCGCTGTTCCCTACCGGTCAGTAGTGATGCCTAGGGTGGATGGGTAGAGACCTGACGCAAGGTGACAATCCGTACATCAGGGGGATGCAGCATGACGGCGCGAATGGGCACGGCACGGCTCGGTCCCGCCGAGCGGACCGCCGCACTGACGCAGATGGGCGCTCAGGAACTCGACGTGGTGGTGATCGGCGGCGGCGTCGTCGGCGCCGGGGTCGCGCTGGACGCGGCGACCCGCGGACTGAGCGTCGGGCTGCTGGAAGCGCGGGACTTCTCCTCGGGCACCTCGTCCCGATCGTCCAAGCTGATCCACGGTGGCCTGCGCTACCTGGAGCAGCTCAACTTCGACCTGGTCAGGGAGGCGCTGCAGGAGCGTGCCCTGCTGCTGCAGCGGATCGCCCCCCACCTGGTGCGGCCGGTGCCCTTCCTGTTCCCGCTCACGCACATCGGCTGGGAGCGGCCGTACGTCGGGGCCGGCCTGGCGCTGTACGACATGCTGGGCTTCTCCTTCGGCTTCACCCGGGGCGTCCCCGGGCACCGTCACCTGTCGCGCCGCAGGGCGCTCCGGCTCGCCCCCTCGCTGCGGCGGACCGCCTTCTCCGGCGCGGTGCAGTACTGGGACGCCCAGGTGGACGACGCCCGCTACGTGATGACCATGCTCCGCACCGCCGCCTCCTACGGGGCGTACGTCGCCTCGCGCTCCCAGGTGGTGGGCTTCCTGCGGGAGGGCGAGCGGGTCACCGGGGTCCGGGTGCGCGACCTGGAGGCCGGGACCGACATGGACGTGCGGGCCCGGCAGGTGGTCAACGCCACGGGCGTGTGGACCGACGACATCCAGGAGCTGGTCGGCGGCCGGGGGCAGATCCACGTCCGCGCGTCCAAGGGCATCCACCTGGTCGTCCCGCGCGACCGCATCCACTCCCTCACCGGGATCATCCTGCGCACCGAGAAGTCGGTGCTGTTCGTGATCCCCTGGGGCCGTCACTGGATCATCGGGACCACCGACACCCGGTGGGACCTGGACCGGGCCCACCCGGCCGCCTCCCGCTCGGACATCGACTACGTCCTGGAGCACGTGAACGAGGTGCTCTCGGTGCCGCTCACCCGCGACGACGTCGAGGGCGTCTACGCCGGGCTGCGCCCGCTGCTGTCGGGGGAGTCGGAGGAGACCTCCCAGCTCTCCCGCGAGCACATGGTGGCCCACCCGGTGCCCGGCCTGGTCATGGTGGCCGGCGGGAAGTACACGACCTACCGGGTCATGGCGCGGGACGCGGTGGACGCGGTGGCGCACGGGCTGGACCAGCGGGTCCCGCCGTCGTGCACCGACCGGATCCCGCTGGCCGGGGCGGAGGGATACCAGGCGCTGTGGAACTCCCGCTACCGGCTGGCCCAGTCGTCCGGGCTGCACGTGGCGCGGATCGAGCACCTGCTGCAGCGCTACGGGTCGATGATCGACGAGATTCTCACGCTGATCGAGCAGGATCCGTCGCTGGCCCTCCCGCTGACCGGGGCGGACGACTACCTGCGGGCGGAGATCGTCTACGCGGCCACCCACGAGGGCGCCCGCCACCTGAACGACGTGCTGGCCCGGCGCACGCGCATCTCGATCGAGACCTTCCACCGGGGGCTGGGCGTGGTCGAGGAGGCGGCGCAGCTGCTCGCCGGGCCGCTGGGCTGGGACGACGAGCAGGTCAAACGTGAAGTGGAGTACTACACCAAGCGGGTCGAGGCCGAGCGGCTCTCCCAGGAGCAGGACACCGACCAGGAGGCCGACGCGATCCGCCTCGGCGCCCCCGACGTCGTCCCGGTCGCCAAGCCCGTCGCGGACCACAGCAACAACGGCAGATGAGCGTGACCACACCAAGGTCAGCAAGATCGAGAACGCGAAGCAGATGCCCAGCCAGGCCGACATCCGCGCATG
>NZ_JBSFPS010000141.1:0-25062 GCF_053588315.1 Streptosporangium sp. NPDC003464
CCTCCTTGAGGACGCTTGCCGGCAAGAGGAGTTCTGCGGCGAACGCGTTCGCGCGCCTTTCTGAAGGGTCCCGCTTGTGATCATCATCGTGGGTACAGCCGGTCGAGCACGCCCCGCACCTCGGCCATGATGACGGGGACCTCGGTCTCGGCCCTGAGCAGGCGCGCGCACCCGCCCGCCGTACCCTCCGGGCATTCCGGATGCGCGCAGCGGTGCCGGGCCGCGTGCGCGAGCGCGCCGGCCGCCACCGTCTCGGCGACGGCGTGGTGGCCGGACGATCCGCCCCTGGCCAGGTCGAGGAGGCCGTCGGCGTCGATCGCCATCCCCCGGTATCTCGGCCGCAGCCCGGCCGTGAAGGCCGCGGCGAAGGCGGCGACGGCCACGGGTCCGGGCGTGGTCTCCTCAAGCCACGCGCGGTCGAAGCGCCCGTCCCGGACCTCCCGGTCCAGCCAGGTCGCGAGCCGGGCGCGGCCGCCCTCGCGCAGCCACGACTCGGCGGCCCCCGGCCGGGCCGTCAGGTCGATCGCCAGCGCGGCCGGGGTGGCGTGGGAGCGGTCGGCGAACTCCAGGGGCGCGTACCGGCGGACGGGCGCGACCTCGGGCGCCGCGCCGGCCAGCCACGACCGGACCGCCTCGCCGTCCCAGCGCGTGGCCGGGTCGACGCTCAGCAGTCCGGCCAGCAGCCGCTCCCAGCGCTCCTCGCCGACGGCTCCGAGGTCGACGGCCGCGTCGCCGGGCCCGAACACCGGGGGGCGGCCGGTCAGGAGCTCGTGGACGACGACGCCCAGCGTCCACCAGGCGGCGGGGGCCCCGCGGACCCCCTCGACGGTCTCGGGCGGCACCGGCCAGGACGTGCCGGCCGGCAGGGCCGCCCACTGCGCGGCACGGTGGTGGCCCAGCGCCAGCACCAGCGGGCCGGTCTGCCTGACCAGCAGGTCGTCGGGGCCGAAGTCGCCGACCACGTGCCCGAGAGCGCTCTGCCAGATGTCGAGGCAGCGCGCGACGGCGGCCACGATCTCAAGCGACCGCTCCTCCGGCAACGGCCCGGTGCTCATCAGGTCGCGGAGGGTCCCCAGCGGGAGGAACTCCTGGACCAGCCACGCCGCCCCCACCCGGTCGTGCTCGATCAGCCTCGTGGTGTACGGCTCCCCCGTGATCAGGCCGCTCAGCCGTTCCAGCAGGGCCGGGTCCAGGCTCAGCCCCGGCCGGTAGACCCTGAGCGTCACCGGCGTGGTGTCACCCTTGCGGGGACGCGCCAGATAGAGATCGCACTCGTCGTTCTGGAGCAGGAGCCGCTCGATGAGGTATTTCCCGGTGAGGGCCCAGGGGACGGAGACGCGCGGGATCATGCTCTTCCCTCCGGCAGCCTGGGGAAGGACAGCGGCGCGGGCGCGCCCGGCCCGAGCGGGACGGACGAGGCAGCGGGCAGGCGCAGCAGCGGGAGCGGAGTGGGCACGCTCCTGCCACGCCCGGGGACGCTCTCCACATCGGCGCCGTGAGCGGCTCTCCGCTCCAGAATCCACCAGGGGGCGTCGCTCTTCACCCTGCGGATTCTAGCCAAAAAGCCGCCTATCGCTTCTGGGCACAGCGCCGGCTCGGCCGCGGGTGGCGCGCCGCCGCTACCCGCCCGCGCCGGCCAGGCCGAGCAGCAGGTCCTTGACCTCGGTGGCGGCGAAGTGCTCCCTGGCCGCGGCGGGATCGGAGCAGAGCAGGACCGGCGCGTCGCGTGGGTCGGCCGGGAGCCGCCCGTGGGATCCCCGCACGGCCCGTGCCCCCGCGTCGAGCCCGACCACGCTCATCATGTAGCGCATGCCGAGCTTCTTGCGCAGCAGCGCCGCGGCGGCGCGGCGCTTGGCCGCGCCCGGCCCCGCCGGGTCGAAGAACAGCTCCGCCGGGTCGTAGCCCGGCTTGCGGTGGATGTCGACCAGGCGCGCGAAGTCCGGCGCCCGGGCGTCGTCGAGCCAGTAGTAGTAGGTGAACCAGGCGTCGGGCTCGGCGACCAGGACGAGCTCCCCGGCGCGGGGGTGGTCCAGCCCGTGCCGGGCCTTGCCCCCGCCGTCGAGCACCTCGGCCACGCCGGGCAGGGCCGCGCACAGCTCGGCCACGGCCGGCACGTCGGCCGGGTCGCGCACGTAGACGTGGGCCACCTGGTGGTCGGCCACGGCGAACGCCCGTGACGTCCACGGGTCCAGATACTCCATACCGGCCTGGGTGTGCACCCGCAGCAGCCCCTCGGCGCGCAGCAGCCGGTTGACGTCGACCGGGCGGGAGACCTCCGTGATGCCGTACTCCGACAGCGCCACGACCGTGCTCCCCCGGTCGGCCGCCGCCTCCAGCAGCGGTGCCAGCACCCGGTCCAGGTCGGCGGCCGCGGCTGCCGCGCGCGGATCGGAGGGGCCGTGGCGCTGCAGGTCGTAGTCCAGGTGGGGCACGTAGGCGAGGGTGAGGTCGGGACCGTGCGTTCTCATGATCTGCTCGGTGGCCCGGCAGATCCACTCCGACGAGGCGATCCCCGCCCCCGCTCCCCAGTAGCTGAACAGCGGGAAGTCCCCCAGCCGGGCGGTGAGCGCGTCGTGCAGTTCCGGTGGGTCGGTGTAGCAGTCGGGGTCCTTTCGCCCGTCGGCGTGGTAGATCGGCCGCGGGGTGACGGTCCAGTCGACGTCGGCGCCCATGGCGTACCACCAGCACACGTTGGCCACCGTGTAGCCGGGACGGACCCGCCGGGCGGCCTCCCAGAGCCTCTCCCCGGCGACCAGCGCGTTGTGCTGCCGCCACAGCAGCACCTCCCCCAGGTCGCGGAAGTACCAGCCGTTGCCCACGATGCCGTGGCCGGCCGGGAGCAGTCCGGTGAGGAAGGTCGACTGCACCGAGCAGGTGACGGCGGGCAGCACCGTCCCGAGCGACGCCTGGAAGCCGCCGTCGGCGACGGCGCGCAGCCGGGGCATGTGCTCCAGCGCCCGCGGGGTCAGCCCGACCACGTCGAGGACCAGCAGTGATGTCATGCGATCATCCCCAGACCGCACAGTTCGGCACGGGCGAAGGCCAGCTCGGCGGCGATGCCGTCGGCGAGCTGGCCGGGGGTGCGCGGGCGCTGCGCCGCGGGGAGCACACCCCAGGTGTAGGTCTCCACGTCGAAGTGGTCGCAGGCCGCGTCGGCGGCGCCGACCAGCTCGCCGAGCGCGTCACGCAGCAGCGGCGCGGTCGTGGCCAGCGGCGCGGCCGGGGAGGAGTGCAGCGGCACGTGGTAGTGGACCCGCCAGGGACCGGGCAGTCCCGCCGCGAAGGCCTCGTCCAGGTCGTCGGCGGCGCCTCCCGCGGGGTTGCGGGTCTGGTGCAGGAAACGCGGTTCGGCGTACTCCCGCAGCGCTTCGGGGTCGTCGGTCTCCAGCGCGTTGGAGAGCTGGACCTTCACCACCGGCACCCGTGCCCGGCCGAGCGCGCGCAGCGCGTCGGCGGGCCGCTCCCACGCGCACGCGAGGTGCGCGAGGTCCAGGCAGACGCCGAGCCGGTCGGTGTCGGCGCCGGAGAGCGCGGCGACGGCCTGGCCGGTGGTCTCGACCACGCAGCCGGGCTCCGGCTCGAAGGCGACCCTGATGACCCGCCCGGTCCGGCGCTCGATGCCGGCCAGCCCCGCGGCGAGCTCGTCGAGCATGAACGCGGCGGCGTCGGCGCGGGCGCCGTCCCAGGGGTGCCGCCACGCCAGCGGCAGCGTGGAGATGGATCCCCGCGCCGCGTCGTCCGGGAGCAGGTCGGCCAGGACGCGCGCCAGGTCGAGGGTGTAGCGCAGGCGTTCGGGGGTGGTCCAGTCGGGGTGGTAGACCGCCTGTTTGACCACGGGGTCCTGGAACGAGCGGTAGGGGAAGCCGTTGAGCGTCACCACTTCCAGGCCGCGCACGTCCAGCTCGCGGCGGAAGCGCCTGCGCGCGCCGCCGTCGACGGCGATCGCCTCGGCCACCGGCGCGGCCAGCCAGAGCCCGAGCCCGAGCACCTCGCTGCCGAGGCGCTCGCGGATCGGCAGCGCGTACTCGTCGAGCTGCCCGACGATGCCGGCGAGGTCCTCGGCCGGGTGCACGTTGGTGCAGTAGCTCAGGTGGAGCAGGCGTCCTCCCGGGTGCCGCAGGCGCATCAGCTGCCTCCCCGCAGGATCGAGCTGCCCTCGAAGGCGGGCCCGGCGTCGCCGACGGCGGACAGGTCGAGCCGTCCCGACTGACCGTAGAACTCCGCCGGGTTGCGCCAGAGCACCCGGTCGACGTCGTCGTCGGTGTAGCCCGCGGCGAGCATCGCCTTCCCGGTCTCCAGGGTCAGCAGCGGGTCCGAGACGCCCCAGTCGGCGGCCGAGTTGACCAGCATCCGCTCCAGCCCGTGGGTCCGCATGATCTCCACCATGCGGGGTGGCGACATCTTGGTGCCGGGATAGATGGAGAACCCCATCCAGCAGCCGGAGTCGTGCACGAGGTCCACGGTGACCTCGTTGAGGTGGTCGATGGCGACGCGCCCCGGCGGGATGCCGGACTCGGCGACGACCTCCAGGCTGCGCCGGGTGCCGCGGGCCTTGTCCCGGTGCGGGGTGTGCACCAGCGCGGGCAGGTCGTGCTCGACGGCCAGCGCGAGCTGCGCGGCGAACACCTCGTCCTCCTCCGGGGTCATCGAGTCGTAGCCGATCTCGCCGACCGCGACGACGCCGTCCTTGTCGAGGTAGCGGGGCAGCAGGTCGAGCACCGGCCGGCAGCGCGGGTCACCCGCCTCCTTGGGGTTGAGCGCGATCGTGGCGTGGTGGCGGATGCCGAAGTTGCCGGCCCGGTACGGTTCCCAGCCGATCAGCGAGTCGAAGTAGTCGGTGAAGGAGCCGGGGTTGGTGCGGGGCTGGCCCAGCCAGAAGGCCGGTTCGACGACCGCGCGGACTCCGGCGGCCGCCATCCTCGTGTAGTCGTCGGTGGTGCGCGAGGTCATGTGGATGTGGGGGTCGAAGATGCGCATCAAGCCTCCTTCTCGGCTGTCAGCCGGTTGAGCAGGGCGGTCGCGTCCGCGGGGATCGAGCGCCCGGCGGCGGCGCGCTCCTCGGCCAGCGCGGCCAGCATCACGGCCAGTTCCGGGTCCGCCCGCTCGGCCAGGGCGTCCACCACCGCCAGCGGGACGCCCATGAACACGCACTTGAGCACCGCCTGCCGCCACGCCGCCTGGTCGAGGTCGCGGGCGCAGGGGCCGAGCGCCGCGGCCACCAGGCGGGCGTCGTTGGTGCGGATCGCGTCGTGGAGCAGGGGCGGGGCCGCCGGGCCGACCGCCAGCATCGGCAGCGCCTTGAGCACCGCGCGCTTCTCGTCGGGGTCGCCGTACCGGTAGAGGGCGGTGACCTCCTCGGCGGCCCGGTCCGGCGGCAGCGCGGCCAGCAGCAGCGCCCTGACGGCCTCGTCCGCCGTCCAGCCCGGGGCGTCCGGCAGCGGCGCCCGCCCGGCGTTGCGCCCGGCGGCGGCGAAGGACCGCCCGACCGTCTCGGGCCGCTCCGCCAGGCGCGCCAGCGCGCCGTCCAGCCATCCCCGCGCCGGTACGGCCGGCAGCGCGGCCCGCAGTCGTTCCGGTCCCATCACGGCTCCTCCCCTCCGGCGGCCGTCCTCGCGGCGGCGCCCTCTCCGGTGGTGCGATCTCCGGCGCCCTGCGCTCCGGCCGCGCGCAGGAAGTCGATCGAGCGGGCGGCCACGGCCGGCGCGGCGTGCGAATGGCGGGGGAGCTCGACCGCGACCAGCCCGCGGTAGCCGATCTCGCCGAGCGCGCGCAGCACCGGCGGGAAGTCGATCTCCCCCTCCCCGAACTCCAGGTGCTCGTGCACCCCCCGGCGCATGTCGTCGATCTGCACGTTGACCAGGTGGTCGGCGACGGCCCGCACGCAGGCGGGCACCGGCTCCGGCTCGACGCAGCGGCAGTGGCCGATGTCGAGGGTCAGGCCGAAGACGGCCGGCGCGCCGAGCGCCGCACGCAGCCGCCGCCACCCGGCGACCGTCTCGACGAGCATCCCCGGTTCGGGCTCGAAGCCCAGGGGCAGTCCCGCGGCCTCGGCGGGACCGACGAGCTGGGCGCAGCCGTCCACGAGGCGTTCCCAGACGACCCCCTCCGCCACCCCGGCCGGGCGCACGCCCGCCCAGAAGGACACCGCCTCGGCGCCCAGGTCGGCGCCTATCGCGATCGCCCTGCGCAGGAAGTCCAGCCGCGTCCGCCGCTCGTCGTGCAGCAGGGTGGGAGCGTGCTTGCGCCGGGGGTCCAGCAGGTAGCGCGCGCCGGTCTCGATCACCACCGCGAGGCCGAGGCCGCGCAGCCGGTCGGCCAGCGCCGCCACCCGCCGGGCCAGCCCGCCGGCGTAGGGGTCGAGATGGCCGTGGTCGAGCGTCAGGGCCACGCCGGTGTAGCCGAGGTCCGCGATGACCTCGCAGGCGTCGGCCAGCCGGTGGTTGGCGAACCCGTTGGTCCCGTAGCCGAACCTGAGGCCGGCGCTCACGTCGGGGAGACCTTCCGGGCGAGCCGCCGGCCGAGCGGGGCGGCCACCGCCACGGCCAGCCCCGCGGGGACGGCGCCGGCGTGGACGGCGAGCGCGCCCTGCAGCGCGGGCAGCACGGCGATGCCGGTCCCGACGGCGCCGCGGATCCGTGGCGCGGAGGGGTCGGCGACGGCCCTGGCCTGGGCGGATCCGAACCGCGCGAGATACCAGGAGGCGAGCGCCGCCTGGAGGGCCGGTCCCCGGCCGGCGCCCCGCCCGCGTCCGGCGGCGGCGACCCCCGTGGCCAGCGCCGCCGTAGCGGCCAGGGTCGTCGTGGGCAGCAGGCGGTCGGCGCCGGACACCTCGCGCCGCGACAGCGAGGTGATCATGTAGGTGTGGGCGGCGACCACGAGGGCGGGGGGCAGCGCGGCGGCGAACGTGCGCGGCGGCGACCACGCCCCCGGCCCCCCGCCCGGCGGCGCTCCCGTCCCGCCCCGGAAGCCCGTCCCAGCTCGGAAGCCCGCCCCGCCCCTGAGGTCCGTCCCAGCTCGGGAGCCCGTCCCGCCCCTGGGGTCCGTCCCGTCCCTGGAGTCCGGACGGCCGGCGCCGGGACACGCGCCGAGCAGCACGTCCAGGGCACGGCAGGCGGCCATCACGGCGGGACCGGCGGGCGTGTCCTTCGCCAGCAGGTCGTAGGTCCATATGGCGGCGGCGAGCGGCACGGCCACGGCGAGCCCCCGGCGGCCGGCGGCGAGCCCGGCCGCCGCCAGGCCCGCGCCGGTCAGCCCGGCGGCGGCCGCCAGCGCCAGCCCCGGAGACACCCGGCCGGACGGTATCGGTCGCCGTGGGCGTTCCACCGCGTCCAGGTGGCGGTCGGCCCAGTCGTTGGCCGCCATCCCGGCCCAGTACAGGCAGACCGACGCGGCTGCCAGTGCCGGTGTCCGGCGGCCGAGCGTCCCGGCGGCCGAGCCGCCGGCCACGACGTCACCCGGCACGGACAGCGCGGCCGGCCCGCGCACCAGCTCCAGGAGGTCGCGCACCGTCGCCATCAGGACCGCTCCCGCGGCTCGAGCCCGGCGACGAAGTCGCACAGCACCCGCCACTGCTCGGCCAGGGCGTGCGGCTGCGGCCCGAGCGGATCCTTGAAGAAGAAGGCGAGCTCGGTGAGCGGGCCGACCCGCCCGGACCGGTGCGCCGCCGCGGTCAGCCGTGCCAGGTCGAGCACCAGGGGCGCGGCGAGCGCGGAGTCGCAGCCGTGCCAGGTGAACTCCATGCGCATCGGCACGCCGAGGAACCCCTCGAAGGTCACCAGGTCCCAGGCGGTCTTGAAGTCGCCGACGTCCTCCAGATACTCGATGCGGGTGGTGCCCTGGGGGGTGTAGCCGAGCGTCTCGGCCAGCACCCGCTGCTTGCTGGCGGTCTTGGCCGCGTTGGGCGCCGGCTCGGCGAGATTGGCGCCGTCGCCGCCGCCCAGCAGGTTGATCCCCGACCACGTCCGCACCCGCAGGTTGCGCAGGGCGAACATCGGGGCGAGCACCGACTTGACCAGCGTCTCGCCGGTCTTGCCGTCGTGCCCGCCGTACGGCAGGCCCTGCCGCCTGGCGAGCTGGTCCAGGGCGGGCAGCCGGGCACCGGTCGACGGGGTGAAGTCCACGTAGGGGCAGCCGCTGCCGAAGGCGGCGTAGGCGTAGAGCGCGCTCGCGGGCAGCAGCGTCCGCGAGCGGGGCAGCTCGGCCTCCAGCGCCGCCAGGTCGGCGTGCGCGGGGTGCGGCTCGGGCGCCGGCTCGGTGGTCGACACGTTGATCACGACGACCCGGTCCAGGCCGTGCCGCCGCCGGAAATCGGTCAGGTCGGCGCCTATCAGCTCCGCCGTCCCCGCCTGGTCCCCGGCCTCGGGCGCCGGCCGCAGCTCCCGCTCGACCGCCGGCAGCTCGTCGTGGAGCGCTCTGACCAGCCACGCCGGCACCACCCCGGCGACGGCCAGCGCGTCGGCCTTCTTGGCCAGGGGCGTCGAGGAGACGTCGTGCCCGCCGAAGACGAGATCCCCCGGACCGGGGATCCCCGGGTGGCGCAGTCCGGGCAGCTCGGTGACGCAGCCGGTCGGACCGACCAGGCCCGCGCGCAGCGCGAGGGCCCCGATCACGCTGGTGGCGGCGACCGATCCCCGCGCTCCCACCAGCCACACTCCTGTACGCATCCGGGCCTCCTGTCAGATTCGGTTCCTACGGGGAGCGGCGGCGCGGGTGTCCGGTCGCCGCCCGGGGTCGGCGACGGGGTCAGGGCGGGTTGTGGGATCTTCCTCCTGCCGTGGTCACCCGGCCGGTCCCGCCACGGCGGAGATCCGGGGAACGCCCCCCGGCCGTCGGAGGGGGCGGCGTCCCCTCGGCTGGGAAGGCGTCGTCGAGCGCACCGGCGCCACGCCGGACCTGGGAGCACACCTGTTGTCCCATGAACGCATAACCCACCATGCCGACCCCGATGTCAACAGTCAGGACTCGAATCCGAGCGGGAGCCTGAGGTCAGGGAGCTGACCGTCCCTGAGCCCAAGCACCGCCCGTGGTCTGACGACCCCTGGTAGGACCCTCCCGCCCCAGGACCAGACCCCGGTCCGACGCGCTCCCACCCCCCGCTCCGCGATCGTGAACGCCATGTTGAAATCCCTCGCCACCGTCGTGGCCACCCTGCTGGCCGTGGGCGGCCCGTCCACCGCGGCGGCGGCCACCCCCGCCGCGTCCGGGACGCCCCTTCAGGAGTGGCGGACCTGCCCCGACGACAAGATCGGCATGGAGTGCGCCGACCTCCAGGTCCCGGTGGACTGGCAGAAGCCCGGCGGCCGCAAGATCACCTTGAAGCTGGGCAGGCTGAAGGCCACCGGCACCTCAGAGGGCTCCGTCCTGGTGGCCTACGGCGGCCCCGGCGGCCCGGGCATCGCCATCACGCAGTCCGTCCCCGGCTGGTGGACCGGACTCCGCAAGCGCATGGACATCGTCACGTGGGACACCCGCGGTTACGGCGAGCAGTTCCGGGGCCTCAGCACCGGCCTGCCGTGCGCCTGGACCCGCGTCCCCATTCCGGACGTCCCCGAGGACGACGCCGACTTCGGCCGCCTGTCCGACACCAACCGCGGCTACGCCGAAGCCTGCCGGCTCAAGGATCCCGAGCTGTTCGCCCACATGACCTCGGCGGACCAGGCCAGAGACATGGAGGCGATCAGGAAGGCCCTGGGCGGCGGCAGGCTCAACTACTACGGCGCCTCCTACGCGGGCTTCTACGGCCAGGCCTACGCCCGCCTCTTCCCCGGCCAGGTCCGCACGATGGTCCTCGACGGCACGTGGAACCACAGCGCCGCCGACTGGCCTCGCGAGCTGGAGGAGATGGCCAGGTCCAACGAGGAGTTCATGCGACGTGTCTTCACCTGGTGCGCCGCCAACGACTGCCGGGACGTGCCCGGCCTCTGGCGCAAGGTGATCGACCGGGCGGAGCGCGCCCCCATTCCCACGACGACCCCCGACGTGGCCTACAAGGCCCGCGACCTCCAGTCCTTCGCCCTGGCCATGGCCCGGCAGGGCACGCCGGGCTGGCCCTCGCTGGTGCGGGCGATCCGCAAGGCGGCCAAGGGCGACGCCTCCGACTTCGTGCCCGCTCGCGGCAGTCGCTATCCCGACCAGGCCACGGGTGTCACGGAATGCGCCGACTGGCCGCGCTACGCCGGCCTCAAGGAGCTGACCGCGGCCACCGACCGGCTGCGCCGGATCGCCCCCCTCACGGGCAGCGCCAACACGATGGCCTCGGCGACCCTGAGCTGCATCGGCTGGCCCGTGCCGGTGACCAACCCGCCCGCCCCCCTTCCCGCGGGCCTGCCCCCCATCCTGGGCGCGGGCGCGTGGGGCGAGTCGGACGCGGTGCAACGCGCCCTGGCCTCGGTCCCGGGCAGCGTCACCATCCGCCACGACGGCCCCGGCCACACCCTCTACGGCGACAACCCCTGCGCCCGCGAGCGCATCGACCGCTACCTCACCGACCGGACGCTGCCCCCACCCGGCACCGCATGCTGACGTCGGACGCGTACGGCTCTCGCCGCCGACGTCGCGCATTGGCCGGGCACGGCATCGGAGCGCAGCGCCGGACCCGCTGACCGTGCGGGCCCTGCCACAGCGTGAGCCGGAGCGCGCCGTCCGGGCCCGCGCCCGGGGGAAGCGGTCCGCGGGTGTGTCACTCAGCGGGGAGAGGCGGCGATCCGTACGCGGTGGCTGTCGTCGTCGGACAGGAACGACGCCAGCGCCCGCCCCTGCTCGGCGACAGTGGTCCGGTCGGCCCGGGAGAAGCGGCGCAGCGGGGTGACCGTCACGGTGCCGGCCCTGACGTCCCAGGTCGCGGCCACCCGGCCGTCGACCAGCACCACGCGTGCGCCGGCGACCGACAGGCCGCGGTGGGCGTCGTCGACGATCCGGCTGCGGTCGTGGTAGCCGAGGAGCGCGTTGTCGAACGCCGGCAGGAACCGCACTGGGGCGGGTGTGTCGGGGTCGGGGCGCGGCGCGTCGGGGAGGTCCAGCAGTTCCCGGCCTCGCTCGTCGCGGAAGGTGACCAGCTCCTCGCGTACCGCGGCCACCGCGGCCGGCAGTCCGGCCAGGCCGCACCAGGCGCGCAGGTCGGCCGCGGCGGCGGGGCCGAACGCGGCCAGATAGCGCCGTACCAGCGCTCCGCCGACCGGATCGGAGCCGGCCGGGGCCGGCGGGTCGATCTCGCGCCCCAGCCAGGAGGAGAGCAGGACGTTGCGTACTCCCGCCTTGGTGCGCCACAGCCCGCGCGGTGGCAGCTGCGCCATCGGGACGAGGGCGGCGACCAGCATTTCGCCCAGCGCCCGCGGGCCCGGCGCCGGCCAGCGCCCGGCCAGCGCCCGCGCGAGCTCGGCCATCGAGCGGGGCTCGTCGTCGGCCATCACCGCCCGGCCCGCCGTCGCGAGCTCGTCGAGGTCCACCCCGGCGAGCTCGCGGCGGTAGGTCCCGAGCACCCGCTGGCGCAGCATGGTGTCGTGGCGGGCCCGCCAGGCCAGGGCGTCGTCGGCGGTGAGGAGGTGGACGGTGCGGCGCATGAGGTGGGTCCGCACCACGCTCCGCCGGGTCAGCAGGTCCGAGAGCGCCGCCGGGTCGAACGCGCGCAGCCGGGACCAGAGCCCGACGAACGGTTCCTGCGGTTCCTGCGCCTGCAGGCCGCACAGGTGCGCGACGGCGTCGAGGACCGGCACGTCGGCGCGGTCGAGCAGCAGTTGCCGGGCGAGCGTCGCGCGGTTGAGCGCCCGGCTGTCGAGAACAGTCATCGGGGTCACGCCGCGGCGCGCTCGTCGGCCGACCGTCGGCGTGGCGCCGCGCGGGTGACGGCCGGCACGGTGTCGTCGCGTCGGCCCTTCGGGGCCCTGCCCGCGATTTCCGCCGACTCCCCGCGGGGTCCGTACACGTCGGCGGTGCCGACGGGGTCGATCCCCGGGTCCGGGGCCCGGTGGATGATCCGGACGCGGTCGTCACGGCCGGTGTCACCGGCCGGTCCGGGCGTCATGGTGCCCGGGCGGTGGGGGCCGACCTGGATCCCGGTCCGGCCCAGCGCGCGCATCCTCACTGCCACGTCCTTCCTTCGAGTTGTGTGTCGCTCCGGTGGGAGCCGGCAGCGCCGGCCGGGCGGCGGGTGCCGGCCGGCCGGGCTCCGGTGGTCAGGAGGCGTCGTATCCGCTGACGACGTCCACGACCCAGGTGACGCCGAACCGGTCCTTCAGCATTCCGTAGAGGGGTGCCCACTGTGCGGGTCCCAGCGGCCGCAGGACGGTCGCGCCGCCGGAGAGCTTCCCCCAGTACGCGGTGACCTCCTCGGCCGTCTCGCCGCGGAGCGAAATGAAGAACGCGTTCTCGCCCTGGTTCCACGGCAGGTGCGAGGGCACGTCGTAGGCCATCACGCGAAGACCGCTGCCGGAGGCCACCTGGCCCCACATCACCTGGTCCGCCTCGGACGGGTCCTGGACGTTCCCGGCGTCCTCGTACGTGACCGTGATCACGTCCCCGCCGAACACGGACTGGTAGAACGTGAGTGCCGCGCGGGCGTCACCTCGGAAGTTCAGGTGGGTCACGGCGTTGACGGACATGATCGGCTCCTTCGTCTCTCGATTCATCTTGTTCGGGCGGTCCCGCGCATCCAGGTCCGGCGGCCCGCAGGGCGCGTCGGCCGCGGGGCCGGTCCGCTGTGACAGCGGGAGCTCGGTGCCCCCGCCGCCTGGCGACGGTCACGAGGATCGGCCCGCCCGGCTCTGCCGGGTGACCACAGTCGCAGGAGAAGCGGCCAGGTTGTGGCCGCTTCTTCGGGCAAGATTGGCGCCATGCCGAAGACATCAGCGCGACTGCTGTCAATGCTCTCCCTGCTCCAGGCGCGCCGGGACTGGCCGGGGGCGCTACTGGCCGAGCGGCTGGAGGTCAGCCCGCGCACCGTGCGCCGCGATGTCGACCGCCTGCGCGAGCTCGGCTACCCGATATTGACCACCAAAGGCCCCGACGGGGGGTACCGGCTCGACGCCGGCACGGAGCTGCCCCCGCTGCTGTTCGACGACGAGCAGGCGGTCGCCCTCGCCGTCGCGCTCCAGATCGCCGCCACCACCGGTGCCGGCATCGAGGAGGCCGCGACGCGCGCGCTGAACACCGTCCGGCAGGTCATGCCCGCACGGCTGCGCCGCCGGATCGACACCTTCCAGGTCACCGCCGTCGAACGGCCCGAGCTCCGGCCGGCCCCACAGGTCGACAGCGGCGTGCTCATGGCGCTCAGCGCCGCCCTCCACGCCCGCGAGGTGCTGCGCTTCGACTACGCCCCCGCGTCCCCGCCGGGGGTGGACGACAACGGCGTGCAGGCCCCGCCGCGCCGGGTGCAGCCCCACCACCTCGTCACCTGGGGCGGGCGCTGGTATCTCGTCGCCTGGGACCTCGACCGCGAGGACTGGCGCACCTTCCGTGCCGATCGGATCACCCCGCGCACCCCCACGGGTCCCCGCTTCACCCCGCGCGAGCTGCCCGGAGGTGAGGTGGCCGCCTTCGTGGCCGGCAGGTTCCGGGGCTCCGACGGCTCCGGCGACTGGCCCTGCCGCGGCGAGGTGATCCTCGACCTGCCCGCCGCCGCCGTGTCCCGCTACACCCGCGACGGAATCGTCGAGGAACTCGGCCCGGACCGCTGCCGGCTCGTCCTGGGCTCGTGGTCATGGCCTGGCCTGGCCGCCGCCATCGGCAGGTTCGACGCCGACATCGAGGTCGTCGGCCCGGCCGAGCTCAAGGACGCCTTCGCGCACCTGGCCCGCCGCTACGCCGACGCCGCGGTCTGAGGCTCACCCCTTGGCGACGTGACCGAGGAGCCAGTCGACGAGCGGGCGGAGGTGGCGCCAGCCGTCGCGGACCTCGGTGAGCGCCCCGCGCCCCCGCGCCCTCGATCTGGGCACGCGGCGCTCGGCCCCCAGCGAGCTGTGGCGGAGCAGCTCGATGCGCGGGTGATCGGCCGGGTAGCCGCGGGGCCGGGTCTTGACCCGGTCGCCCACCAGCTCGAAGCCGTCCTTGACCAGACGGTCGGTGATCTTGACGAGCCCGCCGCCGGTGTGCCCGTCGTCGACCGCGGCGCGGTAGCGGGCGGTCTCGGCGGGGTCGTAGGCGTGGAAGCCCGCGCCGAGGAACAGTCCGTCGGCCTCCAGCTGGAGGTAGTAGCCGACGCTCCCGCCCGCGCCGACCGTGACGCCCTGGTAGGTCTTGTAGGGCGACTTGTCCTTGGCGAACCGGGTGTCGCGCTGCGGCCGGAACAGCTTGGCCTGCCCGAACTCCTCCTCGAGCTCGTCGAGCAGCGCGAGCAGCGGCTCCCGGACGGAGCTCTCGTAGACCTCCTTGTGGCCGTGCCAGTAGTCACGCGAGTTGTCGGCGGCCAGCCCCTCGTAGAAGGCGAACGCCCTGGCCGGAATGCCGTCGAAACCCATGCCGCTCCTTCCCTTTCCCCTTCTTCTCTTCTCCGCCCCTCTTCCCCGTCACGCCCGCGGCACGCCCGTCGTCACGCCCGCGGCACGCCCGTCGTCACGCCCGCCCTCACAGCACGCTCACGAAGCGCTCGACCACCTCGGCGGCCTGCTCGGCGTTGAGCCGGGGGTCGCACGCGGTCCGGTACCGCGACAGGGGAGGCAGCGCGGAGAAGGGGAGCGGGGTCGGCACGCATTCGGTCACGTCCTCGGGCGTCATCTCCAGATGCAGTCCCGCCGGGTGCCGCCGCAGGGAGCGCAGGACCCGGACGAACGCCCCGACCTCCTCCAGGACCGCCCCCATGGGCCGGGTCTTGCGGCCGGTGCCGATCCGCATGGTGTTGCCGTGCATGGGGTCGCACAGCCACACCACCGGCGTGCCCCGCCTGGCGACCTCGCCCACGACCTCCGGCAGCAGCCGCCGGATCCGCGCGCTGCCCATCCGCACGATGAAGGTCAGCCGGCCGGGGACCGCCTCCGGGTTGAGCAGGCGGCTGAGCCGTACGGCGTCCGCCGGGCGGATCGAGGGGCCGATCTTCAGTCCGATCGGGTTGGTGATCGAGGCGGCGAACGCCACGTGCGGGCCGTCGGCGGAGCGGGTGCGGTCGCCGATCCAGACCGAGTGCGCCGAGGAGGCGAACCACCCGGCGCTCCCCTGCCTGGCGAGGGGATGCTCGTAGTCCAGCAGCAGCGCCTCGTGCGAGACGTGCGCCCGCTCGACGGCCTCCCGCCCCTCCCAGGAGGTCCGCACGGTGGCGAGCACCCGCTCGGCGCACTCGTAGGCCCGCAGCAGCCGCAGCGGGTCGGGGAAGCGGGCGCCGGGGTCGGCGTCCGGGCTGTTGACCGCGTCACCTCGGTAGGCGGGCATGACCGTTCCGTCGGGGACCCGCTCCCACGCCTCGGAGCGCGGCTTGCCGTACTGGCCGGCGAGTCGCCCGATCGGCACGACCGGGACGCCGGCGGCGGCGCCCAGTCCCCGGGCCAGGTGGTAGAGCTGGTCGAGCTTCCTGCCGACGTCGCACGGGTTCGACTCGCGGAACCGCTCGGCGCAGTCGCCTCCCTGGAGCACCAGCGCCCGGCCGTCGCCGGCGCGTCCCATCGACTCCGCCAGCCGCGCGCACTCCTCCTCGGTGACCAGCGGCCGCATCGCGGCCAGCCGCCGCCTGACCTCGTCGAGCAGGCCGGGGTCGCTCCAGTCGGGCTGCTGGGGCGCGTGCCCCGGCGTCAGCGCCGTCACGGCCGCCTGCCGCCCCGCCGGTGGGCGATGTCGGCGCGCAGGCGGGCCTTGTCGACCTTGCCCACCGGGGTGTACGGCAGGGCGGAGACGTCCTCGACCCAGTCGGGGACCTTGTAGGCGGCCACTCCCCGCTTGCGGAGGAACGTCTGGATCGTCTTCAGGCTCGGCGCGCCGTCGCGGGGGACGATGTAGGCGCAGGTCCGCTCCCCCAGCAGCGGGTCGGGCATGGCGACCACCGCCACGGCGTGCACCTCGGGATGGGCGAGGAGGTGGTCCTCCACCTCCTCGGCGGGCACCTTGTCGCCGCCCCTGTTGATCACGTCCTTGACCCTGCCGGCGATGACGAGATGGCCGGTGTCCGTCAGCCGGGCGAGGTCGCCGCTGCGGAAGAACCCGTCCGGGGTGAAGGCGGCGGCGTTGTGCTCCGGCGCCCGGTAGTAGCCGCGGATGGTGTAGGGGCCGCGGACCAGGAGCTCGCCGACCTCCCCCCTGGGGACGTCACGGCCGTCCTTGCCGACGACGCGCACCTCGTCGGCGGGGGTGAGCGGCCTGCCCTGGGTGGACACGAGCACCTCCCTGGGGTCGTCGGGGCGGCTCTGGCTGAGCAGGCCCTCGGCCATGCCGAAGGACTGCTGGAGCCGGCCCAGCGTCCCGCCCACCTGGTGGGCCAGCTCGCCGGAGAGCGCGGCGCCGCCGACCTGGACCAGGCGGAGGCTGGAGAGGTCCTGCCGGGACCAGCCCGCCGCCTCCACCCACAGCTGGGCGAGTGAGGGGACCAGACCGGTGACGGTGACCCGCTCGCGCTCGATCAACGCGAAGGCGTCGTCGGGGCTCGGCGTCGGCGTCAGCACGACCGTCCCGCCCGCGTGCAGCGTCCCGAGGACCCCGGGGCAGCCGAGCGCGTAGTTGTGCGCGACGGGCAGCGCGGCCAGATACACCGAGGTCTCGTTCAGGCCCGCGTTCTCCGCGCTCACCCGGATGTTGCAGACGTAGTCGTCGTGGGTGCGCGGGATGAGCTTGGAGCGGCCGGTGGTCCCGCCCGACAGCAGGAACAGCGCGACGTCCCCGGGATCCGGCGGGGCCAGCGGCACGGGATCCCGTTCGACGTCGGCCAGGGCCGTGAACTCCTGCGGGTCCCCGACGACGATGACGTGGAGGAGGGAGGGCGTCGAGGCCCGCACCTGCCGGGCGAGCTCCCGGTGGTCGAAGCCCTGGCAGGTGTCGGGGACGACGTAGGCGACGGCGCCGGCGGCCTCGGCCAGGGGGCCGATCTCGCTGTGCCGGTGGGGCGGCAGGGCCAGGACCGGCGCCGCCCCGACGCGGAACAGCGCGAAGCAGAGGAACACCAGTTCCGGGATGTTGGGCAGTTGGACCAGCACGCGGTCGCCGCGGCCGACGCCGAGCTCGCGCAGGCCCGCCGCGAGACGGTCGGCGCGCGCGTCGAGCTCGGCGTAGCTCCAGCGCGAGTCCCCCGACACCAGGGCGGTCTTCGAGCCGTGGGTCCCGGCCAGGCGGCGCAGCAGGTCGCCGAGCGTCTCGCCGCGCCAGTAGCCCTCCCTCCGGTAACGCTCGGCCACCTCTTCCGGCCACTCCACACATCCGGGCATCATCGGCTTCTCCCTCCTCAGGGCCTCATGGGGCTATCCGCACGCTCCGCCAGCCGTCACCGGCGATCTCCCGGCGGTAGCGGAAGCGGTCCTGGACCTCGTCGGTCCGGCGCTGCCAGAACTCGACCTCCTCGGGGGTCAGCCGGTAGCCGCCCCAGTGGACGGGGCGCGGCACCTCCTGTCCCGAGAAACGGTCGCCGGCCTGGGCCAGCTGCGTCTGCAGCACACTCCGGTCCCCCACCACCCGGCGCTGGTCGCTGGCCCAGGACAGCAGCTGGACACCGCGGGGCAGACCCGCGAAGAAGGCGTCGGACTCGACGTCGGTGAGCCGGGCGACGCCGCCTTCGGCCCGCACCTGGCGGCCCACCTCCAGCCAGCCGAAGCAGAGCGCGGCCTGCGGGTTGACGGCCAGGTCGGCGCTCTTGCGGCTGCCGTAGTTGGTGAAGAACACGAATCCGTGGTCGACGTAGGCCAGGTCGATCCAGCGCGCCGACGGACGGCCGTGGATGTCCGCCGTGGCGAGCACGGCCGCCCGGCCCGCGGCCGGGCCGGTGCCCAGCCACTCCTCGTGCCAGCTCCGGAACTGGGCCAGCGGGTCGCGCTCCAGCCTCTCGGGGTCGATCCCGTCCCTTCTGCAGGAGGCGCCCAGCCGGATGAGATCGGTGGTCGTCGACATCGGCCTCTCCATCCACCATTACAAATTTTATAGTCATATGCCGTGCGTGGCATGATTTAAACGCTAATGCCTATAATTATCTAATGCAACGTCGATCGGAGACCGGAGAGACGATGAATGCTCGCGCCCGGCAGGCCGCCGGAAATCTTCTCGCCCGCCACCGGGAAATCACGCTGCGGCGGAATTTCCGGCTGCTCGGCCTCGACTGGGACCTTCTTCCCGGCGTCTACGCCCCCCACCTGTCGCAGTCCTCGGCGCTGTACGCCGAGTGGATCCCCTACCCGGTGCACGGCTCCCTCTGCGAGATCGGCAGCGGCACCGGCTACGTGGCCGTCACCGCCGCCCTGCGCGGATGCGACGCGGTGACCGCGATCGACATGAGCCGGGCCGCCGCCGACAACACCCGGCTCAACGCCGTACGGCACGGCGTCGCCGACCGCGTCCGCGTGGCCTGCGGGGACATGTTCGCCCCGCTGGAGGCCGGCGACCGCTTCGACCTGATCTACTGGAACTCCAACTTCGTCGAGGCGCCCTCGGACGAGGGCACGGCCGACGACCTGGAGCGGGCGTTCTTCGACCCCGGCTACGTCGCGCACGACGCCTTCCTGCGCGACGCCGGCGGCCATCTGAACCCCGGCGGGCGGCTGATGCTCGGCTTCACCGACCTCGGGAACCCGGCGCGGATCGGCGAGATCGCCGCCCGGCACGGCTGGCGGCCGGCCGTTCTCCGGGCGGCCCGCTGCGCGGCCCCGGAAGGGGAGATAAATTACCAGCTCGTCGAATTCCTCCGGGACCGATGAATGCCGGAGGAATTCCTTCCCGTCCATGAGAACGACCGGCGACGGCGGCGCGACGGAAAAGCGCCGCCGCCGTCCGGAATATCGGCGGGGACGGCCGGAGAGGCGCGATTACGGAAAACTCCGGGACGTCCCCGGCGATTCCCCGGGACGGCGGATTTCCGGGGACGGAGATTCTCCCGGGGCGTCCCCGCCGCCGGCGGCGGGGACGCCCCGGCGCGGCCGAGGCGGGGGCGCCCCGGCGGCTCAGCCGTCCTGCTTCACCGGCGTCTGCTGGTGGAAGGCGAGCTTCCACGCGCCGTCGCGGCGGACGTAGGCGCTGCTCATGTAGAGCTGGAAGGCGACGCCGCCCTCCTTGAGGCTCACCGCCGCCCGGTAGGTGATGACCGCGCTGTCGTCGGTGAGCGGCACGACCTTGACGTCGTGCAGCGCGTAGTCGTCGAAGGGCGACTTGCTGGCGTCGATGTCGTCGGCGAGCTCCGCCCCGGTCTGCAGGCCGTCCGGCTCGACACACAGCGTCCGGTCGGTGACCAGCCGACGGTAGAAGTCGCCGTCCCCCACCGATATCGCCGCCCAGCCCTGCTCCTCAAGGGCGAGCAGTTCCCTCTCGATCGCCTTGGCATCCACTGTGGTCTCCTCTCGTAGGGGGTCACGGGTCATGACGTGTCACGGGGCCGACGGCCACGGGTCGGACAGGCGGCAGTGGCGCAGCACCTCCCTGACCAGCTCGCCCTCGTGGGCGACCAGATAGAAGTGGT
Organism: Streptosporangium sp. NPDC003464; assembly: GCF_053588315.1. Classification (NCBI taxonomy): domain Bacteria; kingdom Bacillati; phylum Actinomycetota; class Actinomycetes; order Streptosporangiales; family Streptosporangiaceae; genus Streptosporangium; species Streptosporangium sp. NPDC003464. The sequence continues at coordinate 19,562 of NZ_JBSFPS010000141.1, forward strand.
CCCCGGGGAAGGCGCGCAGCCCGAAGGCCCCGGCCGTCTGGTCGGCCCACGCCGCCGCCTCGTCCACGTCGACCTCGGGGTCGGCGTCTCCGAGGCAGGCGCAGATCGGCGTCCGGATCGGCGCGCCGGGCCGCGGCTCGTAGGTCTCGACCAGCCGGTAGTCGGCGCGGAGCGTGGGCAGGACGAGCGCGCGCAGCGCGGGGTCGGCGAGCGTCTCCTCGCTCGTCCCGCCGAGCCTGCGCAGGTCGGCCAGGAGGGCCGCGTCACCGCCGAGGTGCACCCCGGCGGCCCTGAGGCGGTCCGGCGCGGGCCGTCCGGAGACGACGAGGCCGGCCAGGGGACCCCTCCCGCGCTCTTCGAGCCGCCGTGCCACCTCGTGCGCCACCGCCGCACCCATGCTGTGGCCGAACAGCGCGATCGGCACGTCCGGCAGCTCCTCCAGCGCCGCCGCGACCGGGCCGGCGAGCCCGTCCATGTCCGCGGCGGGCTCCTCCCCGATGCGGTCCTGGCGGCCGGGATACTGCACCGCGTACAGCTCGACGCCGTACGGCAGCCGCCTCGCCCAGGTCCGGAAGAAGCCGGCCGCGCCGCCCGCGTGCGGGAAGCACACCAGCCGCAGTCTCGGCGCGGGATCGGCGCGCTGGCACCGCAGCCACCGGTCGCGCATCTCGGTCGTCATGATCGTCATGTGAGCAGCTCCTCGTGCTGCGATCTCATGGCGGAGATCAGCTCGTCGGCGGAGATCGGGCGGGGCGCCGGGCCGAGCAGGCGTTCGGGGAAACCCAGTGCCCCCGCCATCGCCTGCCACACCTTGCAGACCGAGAGGTGGTACTGGCCGTCACGGAGCGGATCGACCCCCTCGCGCCGCGCCTCCCAGGTGGCGCGCAGGGCCCGTTCGACCCCCGCGGGCCACATGTCGCCGAGGATCTCGCGGTAGCTGGGCGCCCGCGCCGGCCCGATCGGCGCGCTGCTGGGGAAGTCGAGGTGCTCGTCGGCCGCGCCGTCCAGCGTGGCGAGCAGCCTGGCCTGCGCGGGCAGGTGCGGACGGGGGGACCACAGCACCGGCCCGTGGGTGTTGGCCAGCGTGAGCGTCCCCCCCTCCGTCCCCAGGGTGATCCGGTGCAGGAAGTGCGCGTGGTTGTCGGGGTCGGCCGGGTTCAGCTGGTTCTGCACCCGCAGGGTGAGGGGCACCCCGGCCAGGACTCCGGTGAGGGTGCGGAAGGGCGGTTCGACGTCGGACAGCCGGCGGACCTCCTCCGGCACGTCCGGAGGGTCGGCGAACCGCCACGGCCGCAGTCCGCCCAGGGTCCGGCCCAGGATGTCGAAGAGGTTGTAGGAGACCTGGACGCCGCAGACGGCGTCGACGAACAGGGGGCGCTGGCGGGCCAGCAGCACCCGCGCGGCGGCCGTGAACCTGCGTACCGGCGGCAGGTGCGTGTAGTGCGTGTTGACCTGGTAGAAGACGCCCTCCCGGCGGGCCGCGCGCAGCGAGGCGGCGAGTTCGTCGTGGAGCAGGGGCCCCTCCTGCAGCACGTGCACGCCGCGGGACATGAACTGGGCCGCGACCGCGCTGCCCGGACCGCCGTTGACCTCGCCCAGGAGCACCACGCAGGCGAGGTCGACGCCGTCCGGCACCTCCGCCACCCGCGTGTACAGCGGGACCCCGGCCTGCCGCGCGCAGCGCCGCGAGCGCTCGCCGCCCCTGGCCAGCACCCCCGCCAGCTCGAACGGCACACCGGGCCTGGCCAGTGCCGCCAGGTGCACCCGTCCGAAGCCGGTGCCGCAGACGATGACGCGTGGCCGTCGGCTCACAGGACTCCCTCCTCCATCTCCATCTCCGCGGCCCGCGCCGCGCCGTCGACGATCTCCAGCCGGGTGACCGCCGGGTCGTCGAGGAGGGCCTGGAAGACGGCGCCGGCGTCGAGCACGTCGGCCGCCTCGTGCAGTCCCGGGCGGACGAGCCCCCGCAGGACCGCCCCGACCGCCGGCACGGCGGCCGCCGCGCTCAGCTCGTAGCTGTCGGCGGCCCGCGCGAGGAGCGTCCGGGTGACCGGCCGGCCTCCCGTCTCCCCCGCCATCTCGAAGACCATCTGGAAGTACGGCGTGCGCCCGAGGGACTCCAGGCGCGAGGCCCGCACCAGCTCGTCGGCCGCGGCGTCCGGGTCCAGCTCGGGCAGGCGGGCCAGCGCGGCGAGCGTCAGCTCCCCGTCGAAGACGCTCGACCACTCGACCTCGGCGATGCCGAGCGAGCGGGCGAGCCGTTCGGCCTCCGCGCTGAGGTAGGGGTAGGCGTTGACCCGGCCGGGGAAGTGCGGCACCTCGACGCCGTGCCGGGGCCTGGACGCGCCGGGGATCACCTGGTGCCCCCGCCAGACCGCCAGCGGCGTCGCGTACCCGCCGGACAGCGAGGCCACGTAGTCGAGCGCGGCGGCCGGGGTGAACCTGTCGACGCCGCCCACGTGGGCGGTCAGGCGGTCGACCCGGTCGAACCCCTGCCCGGCGAGATGCCTCGGCAGCAGGGCCGACAGGCCGGGCATCATCCCGGCCGAGAGGATGACGACCCGCCCGGCGTGCTCCCACCCTGCGCGCTCCCGCCCCGCCTGGTCCCGAACCGGGCGGGCCGCGGAGCCCGCAGCGGAGCCCGCCGCCAGACGGTCGCGCACGGCCGCGTCGCCGGCGACGTCGACGTAGTGGGCGCCGGCGGCCAGCGCGGCGCGGGCCACGGTGTCGAGGACCCGGCTGGACGGCCCCGCGCAGTTGACCACCACGTGGCAGCCCTCGCAGAACACGGCGAGCGCCGCGGCGTCGCGGATGTCGACGGCGACGGCCGCGTCCGCCCCGGTCCGGGCCGCGGCGAGCGCGCGGACCCGGTCCAGGTCCCTGCCGCCCAGGCGCAGCGGGCCCGCCCCGGCTCCCCGGAGGCGGCGGACGACCGCCCCGCCCACGGCCCCGTAGCAGCCGAGGACTCCGACGACGGGTGCCCGGCGGTCGCCGCTCATCGCGCCGCCCGAGCCGTGGACAGGAAGGTCGCCACCTCGTCGACGTTGGGCGGCTGCAGGCAGGTGAAGTGGTCGCCGGGGATGTCCACCACCTCCAGGTCGCCCAGGCACAGCTCGCGCCAGAGACCGGTCATGTCGTCGCGCAGCCACGGCAGGAAGCGGGTGTCGCCGAGCTGCCGCAGGAAGGTGATGTCCCCGGCGTACGGCTCCGGGGTGTGCGTGCCGACCGCGAGGAGGCTGTGCCGTACCACCCGGAAGAGGGAGCTCACATGCCGCTCGACCTCGGGGTCGGACCGGGTCGCGGCGGCGGCGCGGCCGATCGCGGCCAGCCGCTCCCGCTGGGGACGCCCGGCGAGCCGCCGGAAGGCCGCGGCGGCCGACTCCAGGGCCGGGTCCCCGGTGAGCCCGGTCACGAGGCCGGCGGGCACGCGGTCGGGGTCCTGGCCGAGCAGGGACTCGAACACCCGTGACATGGCGGCCTCGTCACCCGGGTAGCCGGCGTCGGCGGGGTCGATCCCCATCACACGGGCGAAGACGTACTCGACGACCAGCTCGTCCTCGATGATCCGCGGCAGGGTGTAGCTGCTGATCACGGTGAGGCTCTCCACGGCGGCGCCCGCCTCGGTGAGGTGGCGGGCGACCTCGGTGGCCAGGAGGCCGCCCATGCAGTAGCCCACGACGTGGAAGCGGGTGGAGCCGGTGCCGAGCAGCGACCTGGCGTACCGGGCGGCGCGCCGGTCGATCAGGCCCTCGGGCTCCTCGGCGAGATACCGCTCGACCTCGGTGATCGCCAGGCCGGCCAGCGGCCCGCCCTTGGCGGCCAGCAGCCGGGCCAGCGCGCGGTAGGGCGCCAGGGTGCCGCTGCCCTCGTGGACGAGCACGCGCAGGGCGCCGTCGCCCCCGTCCTCCGCGCCGCCGAGCGGGATCAACGGGGAGGTCTCGCCGCCGGCGCCGGGATTCTCCTCGGCGTGCGCCTGCCGGACGTGCTCGGCCAGCGCGGCCACGGTGGGCCGGTGCAGGATCTGGCGGACCAGGTCGTCCCAGAACAGCTCCCGGGTCTCGGCCACCTCCTCGCGCAGGCGGGCCGCCAGCTTCGCGACGACCAGCGAGTCCCCGCCGAGCTCGAAGAAGTCCTCCTCCCGGTTGACCTCGGCCAGGCCCAGGACCTCCGCCCACACCGCCGCGAGCCGGCGTTCGAGGTCGTCGCGGGGGCCGCCGCCCGCCGTGGCGCGCCCGGACGCCGCGCGGGGCAGCCAGGAGCGCAGCGTCGCGTGGTCGACCTTGCCGTTCGCGGTGAGCGGCAGGGCGTCCACGACCTGCGTGTGGCCGGGGATCATGTGTTCGGGCAGCCGGTCGGCCAGGTGCCCGGTGAGGCCGGCCACGTCGAGAGGGGCCCGGTCGCTCTTGAACCGGGCGGCGAAGACGTTCTGGCCGAGCGGGCCGGTGACGTCGTCCGGCCCCGGCAGGCACAGGGTGGTGTCGGCGCCGGCCTCGGCGAGGAGCCCCAGCCACTCCGCGCGGTCCAGGAAGGTCCGGTCGCGCCCCCTGCGCAGGTCCTCGTAGTCCCACTTGCGCGGGTCCTTGTCCGGCATCATGAACTCCATCGAGGTCATGATCTGGTAGCTGTCCTTGGTGGTCTCGATGAAGACCAGCCAGCCGCCCGGCCGCAGCATCTCGCGGAGCCGGGCCAGCACCCGGCCCGCGTGCCGGGAGTTGTGCAGCACGTTCGCGCACAGGATGACGTCGCGGTCGTTGGGGGCGTAGCCCTGCTCGCGGTAGTCCTCGTTGAGGTCGAACAGCCCGTAGCGCACCCAGGGCCGGTCACCGAACCTCCCGCGGGCCTCGTTGAGGAAGAACGGCGAGACGTCGGTGAACAGGTAGTCGACGTCGAACTCGGCCAGTGCGGGGATCATCTGGGCGCTGGTGCCGCCGACGCCCGCGCCGACCTCCATGACGCGCAGGGGGCCGTCGTGCCGGGCGGCGATCCCGCGGAGCACCTCGATGGCGGCGTGGTTGACGTAGCGGCTGATGATGTTCTCCCGGTAGGCCGCCTCGGAGATCTCCAGCCGGCCTTCGGGGAACAGCAGCGGCAGCGGGTCCAACTCGTCGCGGAGCAGCTCGGGCAGGCGCTCGGTGCTGTCCTTGAAGTAGTCGATGAGCACGGCCTTGTAGCTGTCCTCGCGCTGGAGCTCGGCCACCGCCTGCCAGGCCCGCGCCAGGTCGCCGGCCTCGATCACCCGCAGGGCGCGCAGGCCGTCGCCGTCGTCCTGGACCAGGCCCTCGCGCTCCAGGACCCGCAGCCACCGCCGGACGAGCCGGTGGTGGCGGGGCGCCGCCCCGGTCGCGGTCAGGATCTCCTCGGTGGTCACCGTCTCCTCGGTGGAGCCGAACAGGCCCTGCCGCCGCAGCGCCCACATCATGCCGAGCACCGCGGCCCGGTCGAGCCTGCCGATGAACTCCATGAGCTCGGCGCGGTCGATGTGGGCGGTGTGCGGGCCGGCC
>NZ_JBSFPS010000142.1:0-25020 GCF_053588315.1 Streptosporangium sp. NPDC003464
GCCACGAGATAGGAGGGGGTGCCTCGCGTACCGGCGATGAGCACGTCGCGGCCGTCACCCGGCGCCGCCCCCTTGCGGTGCAGGTAGACCCCGTCGCGGACCTCGACCAGGTTGTGGCACTGGTCGACGAGCGGCTCGGCGGGCTCGGCCCCCAGGGCATGGGCGACCCGGGCGGCCATCAACCGCCGGTTGAGCGATCCCCAGCGCACGGCGTCGTCATGCATCGCCAGGTAGGCGCCGGGATCAGGGGCGGGGCCCGCGCCGTGGACCGCGGTGTGCGCCCGCAGGATCCGTTCGCCCAGCCCCCGGGAACCGCTGTGGACGATGAGAACCAGGTCGCCGTCGGCGAGTCCGAGACGGCTCGCGTGGCCCGGCTCGAAGACGGTCCCGATCCGCGCCAGCTCGACGAAATGATTGCCCCGGCCGACCGTCCCGAGGCCCTCGACGTGACCGGCGGGGATATCGCCCTTCACAACGGCCCAGGCCGGGTCGTCGGCATCCTGCTCGGGATCCAGCGCGCGATCGAGGTCGGGGAAGCGGGCGGCGAGCTTCTCGGGTACGGCGCGCTTGAGCTTCATGGGGAACACGGCGATGCCGCATCCGATGTCGGAGCCCACCAGGAAGGGGTACAGCACGGTCGACGCCATGGCGGCGCCGATGGGGGCGCCCTTGCCGGGGTGCAGGTCCGGCATGCCGGCGACGTGCATCATGCCATCGAGGGCGGCCACCTGGTGGCACTGCGCGAGGGCGTCGGACTCGATCCAGCTCGTCGGGGAGGCGAACACGGTGACGGTGGCCGGACCCATGGCCGTGGTGGACGGCAGCGGGGACTCCTGCCGGGAGTGTTGCTGAGACAAAAAGGTTCTCTTCCCTTAAAGGGGTATGGGCTGACAGCGTTACGGGGCGCGTCGGCGCCGTGGCATCTCGGAGTGGCGGGGTGCTGTCCGTCAGAGCGTCATGGACACCACGTTCCCTGAGCCCCACCACGCGAGGCAAGCGGTTTTCGGTCGTACGGGCCTGTATGCCTGCACGCACTGCCATCTCATGACATGCGCGTCGCTGCGGTCGACACGCTGGAGAACACGGCGGATGCGCGCACCCTCATGCCGTGACCTCACGGTTAGGTCGCGCCGGCGGAAGGCGTCGACTCGTACCGCTAATGGCTGAGTTGCTGGTGACGACCCGGCGGAACATCTCCGAGATCGTCCCGCGCTTGTCCCGTGACCTTTGACCTACGGCTGCATATGACGGCAATCGGCTACATGTGATCGCTTAAAAGGGAGCGGGCTGAGCCCCAGGTCAAGAGCTAAGCCCCTCGCGGTACGCCCATGAGCCGGACAACCTCCGACGGAGCCGGCAGAGATTCGCACCGCGGCCGAACTCGGAGCCGTACGACTTCACGATCTTCGTCACACCTGCGTCAGCCTGCTGCTCGACCTGGGCGTGCCTCCGCACGTCATCCGGAGATCGTCGGCCACTCCGACATCGAGGTCACCATGACGGTCCATGCCCCCGCCTCCCTCGGCGACGAGCGCGCAGCCCCAGAAAGGCCCGGGGACGCTCTCGGCTGATAGAGATCTTGATCGAAACGCCTCGGGCCTGATGTTCCGAGGCGCTCCGTTTTCCCGCTCGGTCAATCCCCGGTAACCCCCCAGAACGCGATCTCGCTCGGTCGCCGCTGCTCGTCATACAAGGCGGTGTAACAAGCGTGGCCACGCTCCTCAATCACGCTGTCCACCTCCTCATGCGCTCTCCCGAAGTCGACACGCGTCGGCTTCGATGTGCCGAACAATCTGGTTGTCTCCTCCGGGGTAAGCGGCCTGGCTGCGCAGACCTCAGGCTCTTCGCCCTCGCCCAGGACCTCGAAGACGTCCAGCACCGAATGAGTGAACGAATGCTGCACGCCCTCGTCCTGCCATAACTCCTCCACCGTGGAAGGCCGAGGCCGCTGAGGAGATCCCCAGCGTCCGTCGTAAAGCCAGAAGTAGTCGCCTTCCTGAAAAGCACGTTCGTGAGCCGCCGCAAGCGCAGCCGAAACATCCTGTTGATACGGCGTGAAGTAGGTCCACGCTGAACCACCCATGACTCTTCTCCTCAGCCGACGGCGCACCTGCACTGAAGTACGAGAGACGTTACCGGTTGATGCCGACAAATAGATCAGTCACACAGTGTCCATGGGCACGTTGTCGCCAGCGTTGTCGTCAAACAGAACCAAGAACGCCCCGGCCATGATCGGCTCGGGCGTTTTCGCTGCTCTTATGAGGTGGTCCGGGGCGGGGTCGAACCACCGACCTTCCGCTTTCAGGCGGAGCGATCGTCCTCGTCGGGCTGCGGATGCTCTGGTCAGAGGGTGGTGGACGGCGGCCGGGGTGAGTCCGTATGCGGAGACGTTGCTGTCAGCGCTGCTGTCACTCACTGGCATGCACAGTCTCGGCCTTCTGATCCGTAGCCGGTTCGAGATCGCTTGCTGGCGTCCACAGGTGTCAGAAGCACCTGCTAAGCGGCTTCAGCTTGATCGGCTTTCAGGGGCGTGCACCGATGTCCAGGGATGTCGTTGGCAACGGCGTTAGCAGATTCATTGGGCTGGTGACCCATTCGTGGCGGCACGTCAGCAGGAGCCGCCCTTTCCTGAATGCTCCATTGCCGTCCGCCGAACCGGCCGGCTTGCCTTCTTCATGATCCGGTGATCGAAAAGAGACCTCGGGCCGGGAAAATCAGCAGCGCCTTCCCGGCACGGTGGGGGAATCGAGAGAGGACAGCTCGGATGAGGCGATGGATCGCCACGATCGCCGTCGCGGTGACCGCGTCCGTCGCGGTCACCGGGCTCGGCACCGCTGTGGACGCTCAGACGACCCCGGCCGGCCCGGTCGACGCGCTCAGGCGTCAGCTCGTCGAGAACCGGGGCGTGACCATGGCGGAGGTCACCACCTGGTGGAGAGAGGGGGAGAGAAACAGTTTCAGGCAGAAGACCCGCGCCGAGTTCGGCAAGGGCACGGTGACGGCCACCGATGTCAGAGACGTCGCCGGATCCAACGTTCCCGAGCCTCCCGCACGGTTCCTCACGTTCAAGGGTCGGACGTACTGCCAGGGCTGGATCTGTCCCGCTCCCGAGGGGAAAACCTGGGTCCTGTTCTACGAGGACGAGGAGACCCGTCCCTTCCTGACCGCCGGTGGGATCGATCTCGGTGATCCGGCCGCGTTGCAGGCGGTGCTGGCCACGACCGAGGCCAACCGCCCGGGAGGCGTCTACGACGGCACCCGCACCACGATCCACCAGGGGGCGATCACCTACGCCCAGCTCTACAAGGCGTCTCCCGGGTTCCGCGACGAGTACGGCGGAAAGCCGCCCACCGGGAGAGACGCGAAGGTCAAGATCTCGTGGCGGCTCTGGCTCGGCAAGGACCAGCTGGTACGCAGGGTCCAGGCCTCTTGGAACGAGTGGGTCGCCAACGGCGCCAATGTCCGGGATTTCCATGTCGTTGACGCTCGCCTTACCGGTTGGGGCGCCGAGCTCGACATCCCCGCCCCTTCCGCCGACGAGACAGCGGGGCGGGACGACTGGAGGGATTCCCCCAAATAGCGCTCTCTCCTGAACCTGGCTGCCGAGGGGGAAGTACCACTCCGGTGACCGCCCCTCCGTGAAGCTCCATGAGCCGGCTCGACAGCGGTGACCGCCTCCTCCACGGCAGGGTCTCGGTTGCCGGCCTCAGAGGGTGCTCTCTCCTTGGCTGACGCCTCGTCAACGGCATCTCGCCCTGCTAGATGGTGATTGCGGGTCGATGGAGAATGATCCTGTAAGGCGGTGTCGCTGTATCGGCTGCTGTGCAGCACTCCTCATCCCTCGTGAGATACGGCGTGGCCTTTCGCTGAATCGGCGTCGAGCGACTCTCTCAGGATTGGCTCTGAGCCAAGATGATCCAAGCACTGTGACGTGGGAGGGCGCATGATCGTGTTCACGTGTGCAGGCTGTGATGCCTCACTGACCTTACCCGTGTCACAGGTCGCGCTCCCCGCTCACGCCCATCAGAAGTACGGCCACGAACTACTTCCCGTGCTCATGGAGCCCGGGACCTACGCGGTGAACCCGGAACCCTCCGGGCCGCCGTGGCGGCGGTGGGAGGAGATCGGCGCGGAGGAGGCAGAAACCCGCGACGTGTACGCGCCGACCTATGCCCTGTCGTACGGGCCACCGGGAGCGGTCGCGGTCGCGCTGGGTGACGTCCGCGGGACCGTTCTGATTCCGGAGCGGTGCGACGGCCTCTGCTGCGGTCTGGACAGCAGAAACGGTCCCAACCTGGCGTGCGCGCAGTGCGGGCGTGCCGTGGCCACCCTCATCGACGACTGCTCGTACTGGCAGGTGGTGTGGCTGGACCCGCGCGCCGTACGTCTCTTCGACGTCGATGCGCCAGCCCGCCGAGTGCTCAGCTGGGAGGAACTACGGGAACAGCCGGAGAGACCGCCGGTTGAGCCGATCGGGGTGTGGAGCCCGGTGTGGGAGGCAGCGGTCTCGGTGGCGCTGGCCCACCTGCTGGCCGCGTCGGGCGGTGCACGGGTCGTGGTTCCCAGTGGCCCTGTCGCCGATGCGTTCCGTCCGGTGCTCGATGCCCTGCTCCCGGCTGAGCCGCCGACGAGGAGCCTAGCCCTGGCCGGGCCGGGCCTGCCCGCCACCGTCACGGACATCGCTTTGGTTCCGCAGCACCCGCAAACTGGGGAGACATGGTCGTCCGGCACGGAGGCGGCGGTGCCGCTGGCTGCCGATGTATGGATGTATATGGCCTTCAGCCGCAATCGGCGGCTCCGTCCCGCGTCGGGCGGGCCAAGCTGCACGCGCGGGACCGGACCCAGCTCGTGGTCCTCGCCTACGAGGCGGGCGTGGTCACCCCCGGCTGGATGGACTAACAGCCGGCGAGCCCGGCCGGCCACGCGTCGGCGCCCGGGCCGCAGGGGTGACGTGGCGGGTGTACGGACGGGCGGCGGGGACACAACTTCTGGAGTACGGCGTATGCGCGCTGGGAGGGACGCGCGGGCGGTGACCGTACCGGAAATCTGAGGGCATGGAGACGCTCGACCTCGCCCGCCTGCAGTTCGCCCTCACCGCAGGGTCACACTTCCTGTTCGTCGCCCTCACCCTGGGTCTGGCCACCCTGGTCGCGCTCATGCAGACCCGGGCGACGCTGACCGGCTCGGCCGTGCACCGGCGGATGGCCCGGTTCTGGGGACGGCTCTACGTGATCAACTACGCGATGGGGATCGTCACCGGGCTGGTGATGGAGTTCCAGTTCGGCCTGGTCTGGAGCGGGCTGACGCACTTCGCGGGCAACGTGTTCGGCGCCTCGCTGGCGATGGAGACGCTCACCGCGTTCTTCGTCGAGTCGACGTTCCTGGGACTGTGGATCTTCGGCTGGGACCGGCTGAACCGGTGGGCGCACCTGGGGGTGCTCTGGGTGGTCACGCTCACCGCCTACGCCTCCGCCTACTGGATCCTGGTCTCCAACGGTTTCCTGCAGAACCCGGTCGGCGCCGAGGTGGTGGACGGCGTGCTCCGGCTCACCGAAGCGGCGGCGGTGCTGACCAATCCGGCGGCGCTCACCGCGTTCGGCCACATCCTCTGCGGCGCGCTGGTGGTCGCCGGGTTCTTCGTGGCCGGGGTGAGCGCCCACCACCTGCGCAGGCGCACCGAGGAGCAGGAGTTCTTCCGCCGGTCGCTGCGGATCGGCGTGTTCACCGCGCTGCCCGCGCTGATGGCCACCGCGGCGTTCGGCGGCGTCCAGTTCGGTACGGCGCAGCCGATGAAGCTGGCCGTCTACCGCGGCGCGGCGCAGGAGGTGGCCCGGCTCCAGGCCGAGACGGCCGCCGCGCACGGGCCCGGCGACTACGCCCCGCCCGCCGGGCTGGTGCAGGGCAGCGCCACCACGATGATGATCCTCTTCGCGCTGATGCTGCTGATCGCGGGGCTGAGCGCGCTGCTGGCGCTGTTCCCGTGGGCGGTCCGCCGGCTGCGGATCTGGCACGTGCTGCTGACCGCGGCGGTCCCGCTGCCGTTCGCCGCCATGCTCGCCGGCTGGGTGTTCCGCGAGGTGGGCCGTCAGCCCTGGGTGGTGTACGGCCTGCTGACCACCCAGGACGCGCTGGGCGAGCTGTCACCCAGCGCGGTCCGGTTCTCGCTGGCCGCCTTCGCCTCGCTGTTCGGTCTGCTCGTCGCGGTCAACACCTGGATGCTCGCCCGCAGCGCCCGCCAGGGCCCGGCGGCCGCCGAGACCAGCCACGTCCCCGCCGAGCCGCTGCCGGCCCCGGCCTTCTGAGGAGATTCCATGGAGATCACGCTTCTGGCGTTCTTCGCCGTCGGCTACTTCGTCCTCGCGGGCGCGGATCTGGGGATCGGCATGCTCCTGCCCCACCTCGGCCGCTCCTGCGACGAGCGCGGCCGGGTGCTCGCCTCGATCACCCCGCTCTTCATGAGCAACGAGGTCTGGCTGGTCGCCGCGGCCGGGGTCCTGGTGGGCGCCTTCCCCGTCCTGGAGGGGGAGCTGCTCAGCGGGCTGTATGTGCCGTCCGTGGCGCTGCTGCTCGGCTGGGTGGTCCGGGACGCGGGGATCTGGCTGCGCGGCGGGGTCGACCGGGCCGCGTGGCGGCGCGGGTGTGACGGCGCCGTGGTCGCGGGGAGCTGGGCGGTGGCGCTGAGCTGGGGGTTCATCCTCGCCGGGATGGGCGAAAGGTCCGTCACCGGCTCCGCGGCGATCGTCGTGCCCGCCGTCGCCGCCCTGTTCTGCGCCCACGGGACGGCCTTCGCCGGCCTGCGGCTGGGCGGCGCCCCGAAGGCGCGGGCCCGGCGGCTGTCCGGAGCCTCGGGCGAGCGCCCGGTCTACGCCCTGACCTCGGGCGGGATGGCGCTGGTCTGTCTGCTGGCCGGGTCCCGCCTGCCACTGGCGGAGAACCTGGCCGATCCGGCGACCCTCGCCCTGCTCACCCCGGCACTGCTGGTGATCACTCCCGTGCTGGTGGCGTCGCAGGTGTGGCTCTGGCGGGTCTTCGACCGCGCTCCGATCAGGTCGCAGTGATCATGTAGGCCAGGCCCAGCAGGATGACGACAGGGATCAGCCACACCACGGCCTCGACTGCGAACTCCTTGTACACGGTCAATTTCTCCCTTTAGGTCGCACTAAATCCATAGCATTGGCAATGCGAAGCATATGCGCCCCCAGGGGTGGTCCCGCACGCGGGCCCGGGACGCCCGCTGCCGGCCGGGGACACGGCCGTGGGAATCGTTCCGGTGGGCGAGGGGCGCCCTGTACGGATGCGACGGGGTGCCTCCGGAGGTCATGGGGCGCCTCCGGAGGTCATGACGGCCGGGTCCGTTCCTCGGCGATGACCAGGATGGCCCCCAGGGCCGCCAGGGTCAGGTTCGCGTAGAGCTCGTAGCCGGTCAGGAAGTCCAGGCGGGGGAGGATGACGCGGTTGAAGAAGTTGAGGAAGACGCCGAAGAAGGGCTGGACGGCCAGCTGGTCGATGGTCCCGCTGGCACCTTGGAAGATCATGACGATCCCCAGTAGCCGGATGATTCTGCGCATGGTCGAACGCTAGGGACCGTCGCCCCGGAGACGGATCGGTCATCGGGATCCTCCGCCTCGACCGATGTCGCCGCCCCTGGGCGCCGTGGCCGACGGAAGTATCGCCCGTCGCGACTTCGGTATCGCCCGCTGCTCGCGGCGGACCGGCCTCTCCTCGAAGCCCTAGGCTCGGGAAGAATGAACGGATCTGCGACTGCGTCCACGCGCCGGCGCGGCCTCCGCGACTGGGTCGTGGACACCGGCCTGTTCCTGCTCGCGGCGCTCTACGGGGTCCTGATGTCCGCCACGCGGCTGGAGGCGCTCCCCCTGCCGGGACCGAGCTGGCTGTTCGGCCTCGACCAGCTCACCGGTGTGCTGGGCTGCGTCGCGCTGTGGCTGCGCCGCGGCCGGCCGGTCGAGCTCGCCCTGGTGCTGGTCGCCCTGTCGACGTTCTCCGAGCTGGTGGCCGGCGCGATGCTGGTGGCGCTGTTCACGGTCGCGGTGCACCGTTCTCCGCGGACCACGGCGGCCGTCTTCGCGCTGAGCATGCTCACCGCGCTCGGCTACGTCGTGCTCCGCCCCGAACCCGGCACGCCCGGTGTCCTGGTGTTACTGCTGGGCGTCACGATCCAGGGCGCCGCGGTCGGCTGGGGTCTGTTCATCCATCACCGGCGCCGGCTCGTGCTGTCGCTGCGCGACCGCGCGGCCCGCGCCGAGACCGAGGCCCACCTACGCGCCGAGCAGGCCCAGCTCCACGCCCGCGAGCGGATCGCCCGGGAGATCCACGACGTGCTCGGCCACCGGCTCTCGTTGCTGAGCGTGCATGCCGGCGCGCTGGAGTACCACCCCGGCGCCCCTGCCGAGGACGTCGCCCGCGCGGCCAAGGTGATCCGGGAGAGCGCCCACCAGGCGCTGCAGGACCTGCGCGAGGTCATCGGCGTTCTCCGCGCCCCGGTCGGCGAGCTGCCCCAGCCCACCCTCGCCGACGTCCGGCAGCTCACCGCCGAGTCGGGCCTGGCCGGGATGCGGGTGGACCTGCGGGAGGAGCTCACCGGGACCGTCCCCGACCGGGTGGGCCGCACCGCCTACCGGATCGTGCAGGAAGCCCTGACCAATGCCCGCAAGCACGCCCCGGCGGCCGAGGTGCGCGTACACGTGGCGGGGGCGCCGGGCCGAGGGGTGACCGTCGAGGTGCGCAACACCGCCCCCGCCGCCGCCACACCCGCGCCCATGACCGACACCACCGCCGCGCCCGCGCCCGCCGCGGGGTCCGGTCAGGGCCTCGTCGGCCTCGCCGAACGCGTCGCCCTGGCCGGCGGGCGCCTGGAACACGGGCCCACCGCCGCGGGTGGCTGGCGGCTGGCGGCCTGGCTACCCTGGCCGCCATGACCGCATCAGAGCCGTGGACGGTCGGCGTGCTCATCGTCGACGACGACCCGCTGGTCCGCACCGGTCTGGTGATGATGCTGGGCGGCGCTCCCGACATCCGCGTGGTGGCCCAGGCCGGTGACGGCACCCAGGTGCTGCCCCTGGTCGATCGGCACGCCCCCGACGTGGTCCTGATGGACATCCGGATGCCCGTGATGGACGGGCTGGCCGCCACCGAGGCCCTGCGCGCCCGCCCGGGCGCGCCGGAGGTCATCGTGCTGACCACCTTCGACGCCGACGACCACGTCCTGCGCGCCCTGCGCGCCGGAGCCGCCGGGTTCCTCCTCAAGGACACCCCACCCGACGAGATCGTGACCGCGGTGCGCCAGGTCGCCCAGGGCTATCCCGTGCTGTCCCCGGCGGTCACCCGGCGCCTCATCGCCCGGGTCGCCGACTCCGGCCGCGACCGGCGTCGCACCCGTGCCGGGGACCGCCTGGCACTGCTGAACGACCGCGAGCGCGAGGTCGCCGTGGCCCTCGGTCACGGCAGGTCCAACGCCGAGATCGCGGCTCTGCTCTACCTCAGCGTCCCCACGGTCAAGACCCACGTCTCCGGCATCCTCACCAAGCTGGGCCTCAACAACCGCGTCCAGATCGCGCTGCTGGTCCACGACGCCGGGCTCCTGGACGACCAGGAGTGACGGCCCGCGGGATCCTCCGCCGCCCGCCTGTCCGGCCTCCCCCGTCCGCCACGCCGGCCCGGAGGGGGCGCGCCTCTCCGACGCCCGCCTCCGGCTGATCGCGCTCAGCGCCTCCGCCCGGAGGGCGCCGGCCCGGCGGCTGCGAGGAGACGGCCGACCTCCGTCGGCTCTCTCCCGGCGGGGCAACGCGCCCCGGAAGGGAGGCGATACCTCAGGACGATGCCAGCCAGAGGCACTTCGGTTGCTGATTGTAGTGTTATGACTACATTTCATCGAAGGAGTGCGGGCGATGGCAGACACGGGTGACGGGCAGCCGGACGTCCTCAGCGAGCGGCTCACGCTCGGCACGGGCTTCACCGAGGACGACCACCCCCAGGTCCTCGAACGGCTCGCCTCCCTGGGGAAACGGCTGCGCTCCCATCCCAGCGACTCGGTGGACCTGCGGCTGAGCGTCAAGAACCGTGGCCGGGCGGAGCAGAAGGTGACCCTCGAATGCCGGCTCGCCGGCGCCGAGCCCCTGGTGGCCACCTCGACCGAGCAGGAGCTGTCCACCGCGCTGACCGAGGTCCGCGACGACACGATCCATCAGCTGGACAAGCTCAAGACCAGGAGGGATCCGCGCCACGACCGCCCGCACCGGCCGTGATCCGCCGCTGCCGGGCGTGATGCGCCGGCGGACGGTTGAGCTCCGCCGGAGGGGCGGGCGAGCTCCGTCACTGACGGATGAGATGCCGGGAATGTCAAATATGGCGATCACGCTGTGCCCGGCAGGGAACCACCGACTGTCCGAGGAGCCGTCATGACCGTCCGAGAGCTGCGCCTGGTCGTCACCGCCGCCGACTACGAGGAGGCACTGCGGTTCTACCGCGATGTGCTGGGCCTGCCCGAGCGGGCCGCCTTCTCCTCCCCCGACGGCCGGGTGACGATCCTGGAGGCGGGCCGGGCCACCTTGGAGATCGCCGACCCGGCGCAGGCCGATTTCATCGACCAGGTCGAGGTGGGGCAGCGGGTGGCCGGGCACATCCGGGTGGCCTTCGAGGTGGACGACTCGTCCGCCACCACCGCGGAGCTGGCCGGGGCCGGGGCCAAGGTGATCGCCGAGCCCGTCCGCACCCCGTGGAACTCCCTCAACTCCCGCCTCGAAGGCCCGGCCGAGCTCCAGCTCACGCTCTTCACCGAGCTGGGCCCCGAGGAGAGCTGACCTGGACCCGCCCCCCACCTCCGGAGAGCTCCCCGGAGGTTCCGATGAACTCCCGGATCAGCTCGGTGAGCTCGGCGGGCCACAAACCCTAGTGGCTCTTGGCCGAGGTGCTCTCCAGGGGCGCGTCGGGGACGGCGGCGCGCAGCCAGCGGGTGCCGTACGGCTCGAGGCCGAACGTCACCCGGCCGTCCGGGGGCAGTTCGAGGCTGCCGTCCACCAGCAGGTCGGTCAGCAGCTCACAGTGGCCGAGATCGCGCAGCACGAGCTCCACCCGCGCCTCACGGTCGGCGAAGTTGTGGACGGCGATCACGGTGCCGCCCTCGGCGTCGGCCCGGTGGGCCAGCACGGCCGCGTCCCCGGCGTCCAGCACCTCGTAGCGGCCCCAGGCCAGCTCCGGCGACTCCCGGTAGCGCTCGACCAGCATGGTGACCCATCTCAGCAACGAGTCGGGGTCACGCCGCTGGTCCTCCACGTTGACCTTCCGCGGGCCGTACTCGCCGTCGGGAGAGGCGACGAGGGTCTTCGGGTCGGGTGAGAACCCTCCGGAGCGGGACCACTGCATCGGGATCCGGACCGCCATCCGGCCCTCGGCCCCGAGGTTCTCGCCCAGGCCGATCTCCTCACCGTAGAAGAGCACCGGCGTGCCCGGCAGGGAGAACAGGACGCTGTAGGCCAGCTTGAGGCGCCGTGGGTCGCCGTCGAGCATCGGGGGCAGCCGGCGGCGCAGGCCGCGGCCGAAGACCTGCATGTCCTTCTCGGGCCCGAAGGCGTCGAAGACCTCCTGGCGCTCGGCGTCGGTGAGCTTGTCCAGGGTCAGCTCGTCGTGGTTGCGGACGAAGGTGGCCCAGTGGGAGTCGTCGGGCGGGTCGGGCCGCTCGCGCAGGGACTCGGCGAGCGCCCGCGGGTCCTGCCGGGCCATCGACAGGTGGAACCGCTGCATGCCGATGAAGTCGAAGCACATGGTGACCTGGTCGCCGTTGCCGTTGCCGAAATACTTCATCAGGTCCGGGTAGGGCAGGTTCACCTCGCCCAGCAGGATCGAACTGCCGTCACGACGGTTCATGAACGCGCGCAGGTCGGCGAGGAACTCGTGCGGATCACCACCGAGGCCCTCGATCAGGAACGGCACCGCGTCCACCCGGAAGCCGGACAGCCCCAGCTCCATCCAGAACCCGAGGATGCGCGCGATCTCGTCGCGGACCTCGGGGTTGTCGACGTTCAGGTCGGGCTGGAAGCGGTAGAAGCTGTGCAGGTAGTACTGGCCCGTCTTCTCGTCCAGCTCCCAGATGCTGTCCTCCTTGTCGGGGAAGACGATGGCCTTGGGATCGACCGGGTCGGGGTCGTCCTGCCAGACGTACCAGTCCCGCTTGGCGGAGTCCCGGCTGGAGCGCGCCTCCTTGAACCAGGGGTGCTCGTCGGAGGTGTGGTTGACCACCAGGTCGGCGATCACCCGGATGCCCCGGTCCCTGGCGGTGCGCATGAACTCCACGAAGTCGCCGAGGGTGCCCAGGCGAGGGTCGACGGAGTAGAAGTCCGTGATGTCGTAGCCGTCGTCACGGTTGGGGGTCGGGAAGAACGGCATCAGCCAGATGCAGGTCACCCCGAGCCGGTCCAGGTGGTCGATCTGCTGGGTGAGGCCGCGGAAGTCCCCGATGCCGTCACCGTTGCCGTCCTTGTAGGTCTCGACGTCCAGGCAGTAGACCACCGCGTTCTTCCACCACAGATCAGCTGTGTAGGTCAGTCGCATGCCGACGCACTACCCGTGTGCGGGCCGTTTACCGGAGGATCGCGCACGCGCCTCGCCGGAGGAGGGGCCCCTGCTCCCTGTCCGGGCACCGGCCACACCCACCGCCGAGGGGCTACGGTGGGAGCGACACCCTGGAGGAGAACATGCGGCAGTCGAGGCGCGGAGCGCCGTTCGGCTGGCTGCTCGCCCTCCTGCTCCCGCTGCTCGTCTCCGGCGGGGTGCACGCGGGCGGCGTCACCGCCCTCCTGGGACATGCCGGCGTCACCTCGGTCGCCGGGGAGCACCGGCCGCTGTTGCGCGAGGCCCGCCCCGGCGGGGAGCGCCGGCCGCGGTCCCACCAGGTTCTCCCCAGCGGGGAGCAGCACCTGCTCACCACGGGCCACGCCGGGACCGGAGCCGGGGGCGGCCACCCGGCCGTGGCCGGCCCGGCCGCCCGGCACCTGCCCCCCGCCTCCGGCGCCGGCCCGCGCCCGGCCGGCGCCGACGATCCACGCCCGCTCGCGGCCCTGCTGGTCAGGCCCGCCCGGGCACCGCCCTCCACAGGCGTCTGAAGCACCTCGTAGCCGGGCCGCGGACACTCCGCGCCGGCCACGGGTGCTTCGCCGTACCCGGACACCATTCCCCAAGCCTGTGGAGGCTTCCATGTCGCGTGCCCCCGTGGTGCGCGCGGTGACGGCGTTCGCCGTCATCGCCGTCTCACTCGTCATCGCGTTGACCATGTCCCCGCGCCTCGGTCTCGACCTGCGCGGCGGCACCCAGATCGTCCTGGAGACCAGGGACTCCCCGACCGTCAAGGCCGACGCCGAGGCCACCGACCGCACCCTTGAGGTGCTCCGCCGCCGCGCCGACGCCCTGGGCGTGGCGGACGCGCCGCTGGCCCGTTCCGGCGAGCGGCGCATCATCGTGGAACTGCCCGGCGTGCAGGACCCGACCAAGGCCGCCGAGGTCATCGGCAAGACCGCCCAGCTCACCTTCCACCCCGTCGTCGCCCTGGCCGACGCGGCGACCTCGCCCAAGTCCGGCGAACAGGTCGTCGCCGACGAGGACGGCGTCAAGCTGCTCATCGGCCCGGCCCGGCTCACCGGGGACGGTGTCGGGGACGCCCAGGCCGGGATCGACCCCCAGCAGGGCAGCGGCTGGTACGTCACCGTGGACCTGCGTGAGGGGGGCCGCCGGGCATGGGCCGAGCTGACCGGTGAGGCCGCCTGCAACCCGGTGGGCGACCCGAAGCGGCGGGTCGCCATCATGCTCGACTCCAAGATCGTCGTATCGCCCCAGGTGAACGAGGGCGTGGCCTGCAAGGTGGGCCTGCCGGGCGACTCCACGCAGATCACCGGCTCCTTCACCGCCGAGGAGGCGGCGGACCTGGCCGCGCTGATCAAGGGTGGCTCGCTGCCGGTGCCCGTCGAGATCGTCGAGCAGCGGATCGTCGGCCCGACGCTCGGCGCGGCCGCGATCGCGGCCAGCGCCCAGGCGGCCGTCATCGGCGTGCTGCTCACCGCCCTGTTCATCGTGGTGACCTACCGGCTGGTGGGCTTCATCGCCGCCATCGCCCTGGCCTGCTACGCGCTCGTCTCCTACGCGGCGCTGGTGGCGCTCGGCGCCACGCTCACCCTGCCGGGACTGGCGGGTTTCGTCCTCGCGATCGGCATGGCGGTGGACGCCAACGTGCTGGTCTTCGAGCGCGCCAGGGAGGAGTACGCCGCCGGGCCGAGGCTCCGGCCGGCACTGGAGAAGGGCTTCCGCAACGCCTGGAGCGCGGTGGCGGACTCCAACATCACCACCCTGCTCGCGGCGGGACTGCTGTTCTTCCTGGCCTCGGGACCGGTGCGCGGCTTCGGCGTCACGCTGAGCATCGGTGTGGTCGCCTCGCTGGTCACCGCGATGGTCGTCACCCGCGTGCTGGCCGAGTGGGCGGTGCGGCGGCCGGCGGTGGCGAAGCGGCCGGGGCTGACCGGACTGTCCGGCATCGGACGCGTCCGGACCTGGCTGAACGCGCGCGGACCCCGCCTGATGCGCCACCGCGCGGTGTATTACACGGTCACCTGCGTGCTGCTGGCCGGGGCCGTGGCCGGGGTGGCGGTGCGGGGGATCAGCTTCGGGGTGGAGTTCACCGGCGGCCGGCTGGTGGAGTACTCCACCGGCGTCCCGATCAGCGCGGACGCCGCCCGCGACCTGGTCGCCGGGGCCGGGTTCCCGGACGCGGTGGTGCAGGCGTCGGGCGAGGACGTCTCGGTGCGGACCGGCCGCATCGGCGACGCCGACCTGGCGAGGATCGAGACGGCGCTGGAGAGCGGGGCCGGGCCGATCGCCAAGGAGCGCGACGAGCTCATCGGGCCGAGCCTGGGCGAGGAACTGCGCCGCAACGCGCTGATCGCGCTGGGTGTGGCGCTCGCCGCGCAGCTCGGCTACCTGGCCTTCCGCTTCCGCTGGACGTTCGGCCTGGCGACGGTGCTGGCCCTGGTCGTGGACGCGTCGGTCGTGGTCGGCGCGTTCGCGTGGCTGGGCAGGCCGGTGGACGGGGTGTTCCTGGCCGCGATGCTCACCGTGATCGGCTATTCGGTCAACGACAAGGTCGTGGTCTTCGACCGCGTCCGCGAGCTGTGGGCGCGGCGGCCCCGGACGCCGTTCGCGGAGGTGACCGACACCGCGATCCTGCAGACCCTGCCCCGTACGGTGAACACGGGTCTGGGCGCGCTGTTCATCCTGGTCGCGCTGGCCGTGCTCGGCGGTGACTCGCTGACCGACTTCGCGGTGGCGCTGCTGATCGGCGTCGTCACCGGCACGCTGTCCTCCGCGCTGGTCGCCGCGCCGCTGGCGGTGGAGTTCGAGAAGCGCAGCTCCGCGCCGCCGCCGCGGCCCCGGAGCGCGCCCCGGCCTCGCGAGGGGTCGGGTGCCGTGGTCTGACGGCGGCCGGTCGGGATCGACCGCCGTCGCCTCCGGGGCGACCCCTCGGGAGATCGGGGGCAGGCCCTCCGGGGAGGGCACAGGCGGGTGAAGGTGCGGGCCGAGACCGGCCCGCACCCTCACCTGTTACACCTACCGAGCTTCACCTGTCGAACGTCTGCCCCACCGGTCCGGACGTCTGCCCTACCGGTTCGGACGTCTGCCCTATCGGTGCCCCGGTGTCCCCGTGTCCCGTTCGACCGCGCCGGCCGGCCCTCGGCCCGCGCGGTCTCCGGCACGGTCTCACCGGGCGTGGAGTCCGATCCCGCTTCCGGCGGGGATCAGAAGCACCAGCTCTGGCAGGCCGTGAAGGCCGGCAGGACGTGCAGGACGGGGCGGGGTACGACCTGCAGGACGACGGGACGGGTGGGGACGGCAGGGCGGATGGAGACGGTGCGCACCTGCTGAGCCGCTCCAGGAGGACCGGGAGGTCCTTCCGGCCCCTGCGGGCCTTCGGGACCCTGCGGGCCTTCCGGACCTTCAGGACCCTGGGGGCCTTCCGGTCCCTGGGGGCCTTCCGGTCCCTGGGGGCCTTCCGGGCCCTCAGGACCGGCAGGACCCTCAGGACCAGCGGGACCAGCGGGACCCTCAGGACCCTCAGGACCCTCAGGACCAGCAGGGCCCTCAGGACCGGCAGGACCCTCAGGACCCTGGGGGCCTTCCGGTCCCTGCGGACCCTCCGGACCGGCAGGACCCTCAGGGCCAGCGGGGCCTTCAGGTCCGGCGGGGCCCTCAGGACCGGCGGGGCCTTCAGGACCGGCGGGTCCCTCAGGACCGGCGGGGCCCTGCGGACCTTCCGGACCCTGCGGACCTTCAGGTCCCTGTGGTCCCTCAGGGCCGGCAGGACCCTCGGGACCTTGCGGACCGGCGGGACCTTCGGGACCCTGCGGACCGGCGGGACCGGCAGGACCTTGCGGACCGGCGGGACCCTGGGGACCGGCCGGGCCCGGGGGGACCGCGCAGAGGAACAGCGGCAGGTGGAGCCACCTGCACAGCGGAATGTAGCTCTGCGGAGCCGAACCGGTGGCCGGCTTCACATAGCTGATCTCACTGACCTGGGTGATCTCCGGAATGAAAGTGGCGCGATTCTCCCAGTAACCGAGGGAGGCGTTGCAGAAATCGCTGGACACCCCTGCCGCGAGGGGAAGGAAGGCCAGCTTTCCGCAATAGGGGTCATTAGCCTCATAGCGGGCATGCGCCTGATTCATCAACCAGCCCGGCGCCATGTCGGCACTCGCTGGGACAGACGACTGAGCAAGAACAGCCCCAGCGAGCGCGCCGCCCGCCAGGATGCGTTTCATAAGGGTAGCCACACCGTCTTCTCTCTCCTGCCCCAACCGCCGAAAAACCCGGCGCCGGCAGTTTTGAACCGACCGGGAACACCCACGAACAATGCCTTCCAAATCCAGTTGATGCATCAGACGAGAAACGCGCGTTTCTTTGCCGACGGTAAATATGAATCGCCAGATAAAGCCAATATGCATATCGCGTTAATATTCGCAGTAAACGGCCTTAATCTCGCAACACCGGCAACGGGGCCGAACCCGTCACGGCGGGCGGACAGGGCCACCATCACGGCGGCACCTGGCAAGCGGGTCGCGCCGGGAGGCGGGGACGCCAGACCAGAGGGACGCGCCGGACCGGCCGGAAGGGACGCATCGGCGCCGGACCGCCCGGAGAGCCCGCCGGACCGGTCAGAGGGCCCGCCGGAACAGCCGGGAAGGCGCACAGGACCGGCCGGGAAGCCCGCAGGATCGGCCGGAGGGACGTGCCAGGCCCGCCCGGGGACGCACCGGGCCGGCCGGGGAGACCCGTCGGGCCGGCCGGGGAGGCACAGGCGGCCGGGGAGGCACAGGCGGCCGGGAGCGGCCTCCGGCGCCGCCGGCCCACCCTCCTCCGCGCCGCGATCCCCCGCTAATGTGCTTGCGTCCCATTTCCCTGCTGCCGGAAGGCGGATGCACCCGTGGCGGATGACTACGCGACGACTTTCAAGATCATTGATGTCGACGGTGACGGCCTGATCTCGGCCACCGAGATGACGCGCCTGATGGAGGTGCTCGGCCAGCCGATCACCCCCGAGGCCGCCGAGGCCGCCATCGCCAGGATCGACCTGGACGGCGACGGACTGATCTCCCTGGAGGAGTTCGCCGGCTACCTCAAATAGCCCCACCCCTCCCGCCGGAAGCCGCACATGTTGCATTTGAGACAAGAACAAGCGTTTGCTACTTGCTCAAAGTGTCAATGAGATCAGAATGTGAGGCGCACTCCGACGGGAGGGTCCATGGCGACAAAAGAAGATTCCAGGCTCGTTGCCACCGGTTTCGGTGACCGTAAGAGAAGATCTCACGACCTGTCCGACCAGCGGCTATGGAGATCCGCACCGGCGGAGGTGGCCAGGCTGCTGAGACCGGGCCTCACCGAGGTGGCCGATCAGGTGATCAAGGAGATCACGGTCCGGATCCCCGAGTACTCCCGGCCGGCCGACGCGATCTACATCAAGGCCATCCGGCTGGCCGTGGACGAGGCCCTGCGCCAGTTCGTGGACCGGATCGAGAACCCCAGTGCGCCGTGGGAGCCCGAGGTCTTCCGCACCATCGGGCGCGGTGAGGCCAACGAGGGCCGCAACCTCGACCCCCTGCAGACCGCGATGCGGCTCGGCGCCCGGGTGGCCTGGCGGCGGCTGACCGAGCAGTCCGAGCACCTCGGCCTCACCCCGCAGCACCTCTACGACCTGGGCGAGGCCATCTTCGTCTATCTCGACCAGCTCGCCGACGCCGCCGCCGAGGGCTTCGAGGAGGCCAGGGCCCGCGCGGCCGGAGAGATCGAGCGCCGCCGCCGGCGGCTGATGGACCTGCTGCTGAGCCAGCCGGCCGCCTCCCCCGACGCGATCGCCGACCTGGCCAAGGCCTCGGGCTGGCGGCTGCCCAGGACCGTGGCCGGGGTCGCCCTGGACGAGCACTCCAGGGGCTACCGCCCCCCTTCGCTCCCGCCGGACGTGCTGTCCGGCCTCGACCGGCCCGGCCCCTGCCTGATCGTCCCCGACCCCAACGGCCCGGGCCGGGCCCAGACCCTGGAGGCCGGGCTGCGCGGCTGGAAGGCCGCCGTCGGGCCCGCCGTACCGCTGGCCGCCGCCGCGACCTCGCTGCGCTGGGCCCGTGAGGCGCTGGACCTGCACCGGCGGGGCGTGCTCACCGAGGAGCGCGGCGTGCTCCGCTGTTCCGATCACATGGCCACGCTTATCGTGTTCAAGGACGAGGAGCTGGTCAGCGCCCTCACCGAGGTGCGGCTCGCGCCGCTGGCCCACCTGCGTCCCAGCCAGCAGGACCGGCTGGCCGAGACGTTGCTGGCGTGGTTACGGCACGGCCGGGGCGCCGGGGAGGTCGCCGCCCGGCTCCACGTGCACCCGCAGACCGTGCGCTACCGGCTGCGCCAGCTCGAGGAGCTCTACGGCGACCAGCTCAGCGATCCGGACATCCGGTTCGAGCTGGAGATCGTCCTGCGGGCCAGGCGGTCCGTCAGCTCCGGAACAGCCTGATCCGATCCTCACCGATGCGCTCCCTGAGCGCGCGGTCCTCGACGCCGAGGTCCTCGGCGGGGGCCAGACCCAGCACGCCGACCTTGCCGACATGCTTGTTGAGCTGTACGGCACGGGCGGCGTCGCCGGTCTGGTCGAGGGGGTAGACCGTCGACAGGGTGGGTTGGAGCACGCCCAGCGAGAGCAGCCGGTTGACCTCGTGGCACTCCTGGTAGTTCGCCCCGTGGGAGCCGACGATCCGCTTGAGCTTCATCCACAGGTGCCGGTTGTCGTACTCGTGGGCGTAGCCGCTGGACGACCCGCAGGTGACGACCGAGCCGCCGCGCCGCGCGACGTAGACGGACGCGCCGAAGGTGTCCTTGCCGGTGTGCTCGAAGACGATGTGCGGATCCTCCCCCACCTGCCGCCGGACCTCGGCGCCGAGCCTGCGCCAGGACTTCTCGTCGTTGAGGTGGTCGAACTGCGAGCGGTCCACGATGTGCTCGCAGCCCATCCGGCGCAGGAGGGCGGCCTTCTCGTCGGAGCTGACCACGCCCACCGGGATACCGCCGCCGTTCCTGACGAGCTGCACGGCGTACGCGCCGAGCCCGCCGGTCGCGCCCCAGATCAGCACCACGTCGCCCTGCTTCATCCGGGAGCCGCGCTCGCTGACCAGCATCCGGTAGGCGGTGGAGGCGCACAGCATGTTGCAGGCGGCCTCCTCCCAGGTCAGGTGCCTGGGCTTGGGGAGGAGCTGGGTGGCCTTGACCACCGCGAACTCGGCCAGCCCGCCGTAGTTGGTCTCGAACCCCCAGGCGCGCAGGTCGGCGCCGAGCATGGAGTCGGAGTGGGTGATCGGGTCCTGCTCGTCGACGTAGGCGGGCGAGATGACGACCCGGTCGCCGATCTTCCAGCGCCGTACGGCGGCGCCCATCCGGACGATCACCCCGGAGGCGTCCGAGCCGAGCACGTGGAAGTCCCGGTCGTGGCGCGGGTCCTCACGCCCGAACCGCTCCAGGAACGCGAACGTGGGGATCGGCTCGAACATGGCCGTCCACACGGTGTTGAAGTTGATGGCGCTGGCCATGACCGCGATCAGCACCTCGTCCGGGGCGAGCTCCGGCATCGGCACCTCGGACACGTGGATGGACCTGGTGATGTCCTTGTCGACGTCGTTGACGCCGTGCGGGCTCCGGCCGAACATGCCGACCTCGTCCTTGCGGGTGTGGGCCGCCCGGAAGGTCGTGGGGACCTCCAGGCGCGCGAGCTCTTCGGGATCGGCACCGTCGACGACGGCCTGTGCGAGTGTCACAGCTGGCCTCCAAGGTGAGCGGCGATGACTTGGACGTGGGGCGGGTCGAGCAGGTTGAGGTGGTGCGACCCGGGGATCGTGACGATCTCCAGCCCCGGACTGAACGGGCCGAATCCCCTTGTGGGGTCGTCGGCGTGGGCGTATCGGGTGTCTTCGACCGCCCAGGGGGTCGGGTCCGTGGAGCGGTAGAGCACCACGCGGCCCTCGTACGTCCCGGCCCGGTATCCCTCGATGGCCCGGGTGTCCTCGTGCGAGGTGATCTGGTGCCGGAGGATGGCCTCCCCCAGCAGGTCCAGCACCCCCGATCCGGCGATGCGCGCCTCGGCCAGGGCGAGCTGGCCGGCCTCGCTCAGGCCCGCGAGCTCGTCGTAGGCGAGCCGGACGGGCACCCCGTAGGTCTCGGTGAGATAGGTGGCGAAGTCGGCGTACCGCCTGGCCGCGATCCGGGTCCGCTCCGCGGCCGCCACCTCGTCCGGCAGGCCAGAGTCGATCATCACCACCAGCTCCACGTTCTCCGCCCCGAGCTGCCGGGCGATCTCGAACGCCAGGATCCCCCCGAACGACCATCCCCCCACCCGGTACGGCCCGGCGGGCTGCACCTTCCTGATCTCCGCCACGTACCGGGCGGCCCGCTCGCTCACCCCCGCCTCGGCGCCGAGGGCCCCGACGCCGTCCAGGCGCTCCAGCCCGAACACCACCTGGCCGGCTCCCAGCGCCCCGGCCAGCAGCGCGTACACCCCCGTGGTCCCACCGGCCGGATGTCCCAGGAACAGCGGCACCCGCCCGTCCCCCGGCGCCGTGGGAGCGCCGGCCGCCGGTACGCCAGGCCCCGGTGCGCCGGCCGCCGTCGCCTCGGCCGCCGGCGCGGCGCGGCGGGCGGCCAGGTACGCGCGGGCCGCGGGGGTCAGCGGGCGGACGACGCCCCGGGCGGCCTCCTCCTCGTCGATCTCCCGGAGCAGGCCGGCGACCTGGGCCCCGGTGAGCACGCCGTCGGCGGCCAGCTCGCGGCCAGTCTCCCGGCCGAGGACGTCCAGCACGACGGGCAGGACACCGGCCGGGATCTCCTCGGTGACCCCGGGCACGCGCCCGAGGATCCGGGTGAGGGCCGCCACGACCTGCCGTTCCGCCGCGTCCCTGGGCTCGACCGGGTGCGTCCCGGCGGTGCCGTGGATGCCCAGCCCGGCGGCCACGGCCACGGCGACGTCCCCGAGCGTCGCGCCCTGCAGCAGCAGCGCGGTCGGCACGGCCACCCCGAAGTCGTGCTCGATCATGCCCCGCACCCGGGTGGCCGCGAGCGAGTCGAGGCCCGCCTCGGTGAGCACCGTGCCCTCCTGGAGCCAGGCGGTCTCGAAGCCCAGCACGACGGCCGTCCGCTCCCTGACCTTGGCGACGACGGCCTCCAGGGCCTGGCCGGGCTCCATCGCGGCCAGCGCCTCGGGCCCCGCCCAGTCGCCACCGGTCACGGCCGCGCCCGCCAGGTCCGCGAAGTACGGCATACGCGCGATGCCGGGGAAGGCGGCGACGGCCGCCGCCGCGTCCAGCCGCAGCACGCCCGCGGCGTCCACCCCCCGGGCCAGGAGCGCCTCCAGCGCCTCGACGCCCTCGTCCGGGGTCAGGGGCGCGACCGCGGGCAGCACCGCCTGGCCGGCCCCGCCGACGTCGGCCCAGGTGCCCCAGTTGATCGTCGTCCCGGGCAGTCCCTCGGCCCGGCGCAGGTCGCACAGGGCGTCCAGCCAGGCGTTCGCCCCCGCGTAGGCCGCCTGCCCGGGTGACCCGAGCAGTGCCGCCGCCGAGGAGAACGCCACCCACCAGTCGAGAGGCGCCTCCCTGGTCGCCTCGTGCAGCTGCAGGCCGCCGTGGACCTTGGCCGACCAGACCCGGTGCAGGTCCCCGGGGCCCACGTCGGTGACCAGGTGGTCGTCCAGCACGCCCGCCGCGTGGATCACCCCGCGCAGCCGTACGCCGCCGGCGGTGACCACGTCGACCAGCCCCTCGGCCACGCCCGGTAGGGTCAGGTCACCGGTCACCACCTGGACGTCGGCGCCCAGCGCCCGCAGTCCCGCGATCGTCGCGGCCCCCGCGGCCGACGGCCCCGACCGGCCGCCCAGCACGATCCGCCCGGCCCCCCGCTCGGCCAGCCACCGCGCCACCACCAGTCCCAGCCCGCCGTACCCGCCGGTGATCAGGTAGCCCCCGCCCCGCCGTACCACCGGCCCGTGCGCGCCGGCGCGGCGCCGGTCGCCGTCGTCCGGGAGCGCGGCCAGCCGGGCGGTGTAGCGGACGCCCGCCCGCCAGGCCACCTCGTCGTCCGGCCGGTCGGCCGTCAGCTCGGCCAGGAGCGCGTCCGGGCCGTCCACGTCGAGCAGCCGGGCCCGCAGCCCCGCCTGTTCGAAGGCCAGCACCCGGACGAGGCCGCGCAGCGCGGCGGCGCCGGGGTCGCCCGGCTCCCCGTCCAGTACGGCCTGCGCCCGGTCGGTGACGAGCCGCAGCCGCCGCCCGGTCCCCGCGAGCTCGGCGGCGATCCGGGTGACGGCGAGGTACAGGGCCTCGGCGCCGGCCGGGTTCAGGCCGCCCGGGGCCAGCACGACGACCTCCTCGGCCCCGTCGCCCGCGGGGAGTGCGAGCGGGGCCGGGACCGGCGCTGTCCGCCGGGGGGCGGAGCGCTGGGCCGGGACGAGGGAGGGCACGGGAGCGCTCGGCGCCACGCCGGGCAGGTCGAGGGGCACGCCGGGCAGGTCGAGGTGGCCGACGGTGTGCCCGGCGGCGGCGAGGTCGCGGGCGAGGCGCCCGGCCCGCGGATCCCCCTTTGCGGCCACGACGAGCCAGCCACGGGCCGGGCGCGGATCGGATCCATTCCCGGCCGGCGCGGTCTCGACACCTGGTCCCGGCTCCCACACCCGTGCCACGAGCTTGCCGGCCAGCGGGACCGGCACGGCGGTGGCCGGGATGTCCTTGGCCAGCAGTCCCACCGGAGTGCCGTCGCCTCCCAGCCGTCCGATCCCCACCGGCACCCCCGAGGGGCTCCGCAGCCGCTCGGCCAGCTCGGCGGGGCTCGGCGGGGACCCGGCCGGGGAGGGGCCGGGCACGACGGTCGCGGTGCCGTACCGGATCCAGACGCCCGCGGCGTTCCTGGCGTCGATCTCGACCTCGCCGGACGGGGTGAGGGTGGTGGTGACCGTGGCGGGCAGGGGCAGCAGCGCGTCCAGGGTGACACCGGTCAGCTCGGCCTCGCCCCGGACCTCGGTCCCCGCCGCCTGGGCGAGGGCCGCCACCACGGCCAGCGGCAGGACGGGCAGGCCGTGCAACCGCCAGAGCGAGGGGTCCAGGCGCCAGGGCGCCTCGGAGAGGTCGTCGACGGTCGTGGTCCACAGGTGCCCGGCGGGGCTCTCGACGTGCACGCCGAGCAGCGGGTGGCCGCCGGGCGGGAGCGCGGCGCGCCGGGCGGCGGAGACCCAGTGCCGCCCGTGCCGCCAGGGCGAGAGGGGAAGGTCGACGACCCGGCCGGAGGAGGCTGCGACCAGCGCCGGCATGGCGACCGCGGCCGCCGCGAGCTGCAGGCGCAGCTCCTCGTCGTGTCCCCGGCGCAGGGAGTGGGTGATCACCGTGCCCGCGGGGAGCGAGTCACGCATCGCCGAGGCCAGGACGGGGTGCGGGCTGATCTCGGTGAAGACGGTGTGGCCGTCCTCGGCGGCGGCCTGGAGGGCGGTGAGCAGGCGCACCGGGCGGCGGACCCCGGCGGCCCAGTAGGCGGGCTCGAAGGTGGGGACCTCGCGGGGGTCGTCGAAGACGGTCGAGTAGAACGGGATCTCGGGCTTGCCCCCGGCGATGGCGGCCAGTGCCTGGCGGAGCTTCGGCAGGAGCGGCTTGACCTGCGGCGAGTGTCCGGCGCCCTCGGCGGTCAGCACCCGCGACAGCAGGCCCCGCGCCCTGACCTCGGCGGCGAACTCCTCGACCCGGCCGGGGTCGCCGGTGACGACGCACTGCCGCGGCGAGGCGTGGACGGCGACGTGGAGGTCGGCGGGGACCTCTTCCGCGGCCACCTCCAGCACCGCCATCGCCCCGCCGCCGCCCAGCGTCCCGAGCAGGCCGGCGCGCCGGCAGATCACCCGGACCGCGTCGCGCAGCCCGATCCCGCCCGCGACCACGGCCGCCGCGACCTCGCCCATCGAGTGCCCGACGACCGCCACCGGCCGTACCCCGTGCGACGTCCAGAGCCCGGCCAGCGCCACCTGCACCGCGAAGATCACCGGTTGCGCGGTGGCCACGCCCTCCGCCTCCCGGCCCCCGGCGACGATCTCCCGCAGCTCGATGCCCGCCTCGTCCCGGAACATCGGGTCCAGCTCGTCGATCACTCCGGCGAACACCGGTTCCTCGGTGTAGAGCCGGGCCCCCATCCCCGTCCACTGCGAGCCGTACCCGGAGAACACCCACACCGGCCCGCGCCCGCCGGCCACCGCCGCCCCGGCGACGCCCCCGCCGCCCTGTACGGCCCGCAGCCCGGCCAGCAGCTCCCCGGCGTCCGCGGCCACGACGGCGGCCCCGGCCCGGCCGCGCCCGGCCCGCCGGGCGAGCGTGTGCGCGATGTCGCCGAGCACGACGCCCTCGGACGTGCGCTCCTCGGGTAGTGTCGGGCCGGTTGCCGTGCTCGTCTTCGTCCGGGTAGCAGGCGCCGTGGACGATGACC